>JBIPOH010000412.1:0-3091 GCA_044379435.1 Novosphingobium sp. | reverse complement strand
CCTCGCAGATGTGGCAGGTGCGGTGATGGGTCGTGGCCATCGCGGTCTCTCCGGTTGATTTAGTTGTCCGGTTAAACGTGTCACCTCGGCGCGGGCATGGCAAGCGCGAAGCAGGGAAACACCTTGTGAGGCGTTTCGGTTACATTTCTTTCTCGCACTTGCAGCATTGCGCTTGGCAAAGGCGGCGCGCTGTGCAAGCTTCCTTGGATCGGGATGTCTGCATGAACAACGCCTCGCCCTCATCGTATGATGAGATGTTTGACGCCGATGGTTCGGTGCGCCCGGCCTATCGCGGCTATAGTGACTGGTACGGCGATCAGCCCGCCGATCTGCTGCGCCGCAAAGGGACGGAGGCCGAAGCCTTTTTCCGCCGCACCGGCATCACGTTCAACGTCTATGGCAGCGAGGACGCCGAGGAACGGCTGATCCCGTTCGACATGGTGCCGCGCATCATCACCGCGCAGCAATGGCGGCGGCTCTCGCGCGGGATCGAGCAGCGCGTGCGCGCGCTCAATGCGTTCCTGCATGATCTTTACCACCGGCAGGAAATCGTCCGCTCCGGCCGCCTGCCTGCGCGCCTGCTGGAAAAGAACCCCGCGTTCCTGCCGCAGATGGTGGGCTTCACGCCCCCGGGCGGGGTCTACACCCATATCGTCGGCATCGATCTCGTCCGCACCGGCGAAGATGATTTCATGGTGCTGGAAGACAACGCGCGCACGCCCAGCGGCGTCTCCTACATGCTGGAGAACCGCGAGACGATGATGGCCATGTTCCCGGAACTGTTCACGCGGGTGCGTGTGCGCGAGGTTTCGGACTATCCCCGCCGCCTTGCCCGCAGCCTCGCTGCCTGCCTGCCCAATTGCCTCCCGCCCGCCGCCAAGGGGCACCAGCCGGTGGTCGCGGTGCTGACGCCGGGGATCTACAACTCGGCCTATTTCGAACACGCATTTCTGGCAGACCAGATGGGCGCGGAACTGGTTGAGGGCAGCGACCTGCGCATCGAGAACGGCCGTATCGCGATGCGCACCACGCAGGGCTATCAGCCGATCGACGTGCTCTATCGCCGGGTGGACGATGAATACCTCGATCCGCTCACCTTTAACCCGGATTCGATGCTGGGCGTATCGGGCATCATGGACGTCTACCGCGCCGGGGGGATCACCATCGCCAATGCGCCGGGCACGGGCATCGCCGACGACAAGGCGATCTACTCGTTCATGCCGGAAATCGTCGAATTCTACACTGGCGAGAAGCCGATCCTGCCCAACGTGCCGACCTGGCGCTGTTCCGAGCCGGACGCCCTGAAATATGTGCTCGAACACTTGTCCGAACTCGTCGTGAAGGAAGTCCACGGCTCGGGCGGCTATGGCATGCTGATCGGGCCAACCTCCTCGAAAAAGGAAATCGCGGCCTTCGCCGCCAAGCTCGCCGCGCGCCCGCACAACTATATCGCGCAGCCCACGCTTTCGCTGTCCACCGTGCCGATCCTGGGCCGCAGCGGCCTCACGCCGCGCCACGTGGACCTCAGGCCTTTCGTGCTGGTCTCCCCCGGCGGGATCGACATAACGCCCGGCGGCCTGACGCGGGTTGCGCTCAAGAAAGGCTCGCTCGTGGTGAACTCGTCGCAGGGTGGGGGCACCAAGGATAGCTGGGTGCTGGACGACTGATGTTAGGACGGTCCGCCAACGGCATTTTCTGGCTGTTCCGCAACCTTGAGCGGGCGGAGAACACCGCGCGCCTGATCGAGGCGGGGTTCCGCATGGCGCTTACCCGCGATGCGCGCGATGCCAGCGACGAATGGCGCTCGGTCATCGTCACGCTGGGCCTGCGCGCGACGTATGAAGCCAAGTTCGGCACTGATTATGCCGGGCCGAACGTGATCAACTTCATCCTGCGCGATAGGGACAACCCCGGCAACGTGCTGGCGATGTGCGAAATGGCGCGCACCAACGCGCGCATGGTCCGCGCCGGGATCACGCGCGAGGTGTGGGAATCGGTCAACGACAGCTGGCTCAGGATGCGCGAGTTGCTGGCGCGGCCCGTCACCGAAGCGCGGCTGGGCGATGTGCTCGATACCCTCCGCCGCCAGTCCACGCAGGTGCGCGGCGCGATGGAAGGCACCATGCTGCGCAACGAGATCTACAATTTCGCGCGCATCGGCAGCTTCATCGAACGGGCGGACAACACCGCGCGCATTCTCGATGTGAAATACTACGTGCTGCTGCCGTCGATTTCCTATGTCGGCTCCAGCCTTGATAACGTGCAGTGGGAAAACGTGCTGCGCAGCCTTGCGGGCGAACGCGCCTATCGCTGGCTCAATGCGGGCCGCATGGAAGCGCGCGGGATCGCCGAATTCCTCATTCTCGATAGCCGGTTCCCGCGCAGCCTCGCGTTCTGTTATGGCAAGCTGCGGAGCAATCTGGAGCATCTCGCGCGCGAGTATGGCAACGAAACCGATGCGCACGCCATCCTGCGCGAGGTGGATTGCGATCTGCACAGCACCACGATCGATGCGATCTTCGAGCAGGGGCTGCACGAATATATCGCGCAGTTCATCGGCCGCAACACGCGGCTCGCCAACCAGATCCAGTACGACTATCGGTTTATCGATTAGGCGCTTCATCGATTGAGGGAATTGGGCACTTGCGGCTCTGGGTCGATCACACCACGCACTATACGTTCTCCGCCCCCGCCGCGCGCGGGCTGCAGCGGCTGCGCCTCACGCCCAAGACCAGCGCGGGCCAGTCCATCGTCTCATGGAGCATCGGCCTCGAAGGCGCGCGGCGCGAGGTGGAATATGACGACGAGAACGCAAACCACGTCACGCTGATCGCGTTCGAACCCGGCGTCACCGAAGTGACGATCCGCTGCGAAGGCGTGGTCGATACCAACGACAAGGCTGGCATCGTTGGCAGCCACGCTGGCTATCTCCCGCTGTGGCACTTCCGCCAGCCGACCGACCTTACCGCCAGCGGCCCGCGCCTGCGCGCGCTGCTTTCGGGCATTTCGGGCAAGCAGGATACGCTGGAAAAGCTCCACGCGCTGTCCGCGCTGATCCGCGGTGCGGTCGAATATGCGTCTGGCCACACCA
>JBIPOH010000411.1:0-3096 GCA_044379435.1 Novosphingobium sp. | reverse complement strand
CGCCGACGTGCTGGAAGATGGTTATGTCCTCACGCCTGACGGCGGGATGCGCGTGAGCGTGCGCACCGCCATGCCCGGCGTGACCCCGGCCATGATCGACTGGTGGTTCGGTTGGCACGGTGACACTCCTGCCAAATACAAGCTCTGGCATCCGCAGGCGCATGTTCATGTCGGGTGGCGCGAGACGCCGCCTGCCGGCGTGACCGGCCGAGCGCTTTATGTCGGCCAAACCTCGATCGTCGACGAATATATCGGCAGCACGCTGATTCGCGGCGCCATCCGCTTTGTGCCGCCCGCGTCATTGGGCTTCACCGATCGCAGCCTTGAAGACGATCGCCAGGCCACCATCGTTTGTGCCCGCATCGGGCTTGGCGATGCCCCAATCGATATCGGTTATCTCGCCCATCATGTTCGCGCCGTTCCCGGTGGCAGCGAGATGCGATCGCGCTTCTGGATGGGGGGCAAGCATGTCGGTGGGCGCAATCTAGTGGGCAGTCTGGCTGTGCCGATCGCCAAGCTGGTGCAGCGGCTGACCGAAAACGATGCGCGCGCGCTACTGGTTCATTGCGCGGAAGAAATGCCGCATCTGGCAAGTTTTTTGCCGGCATTGCATGCTGAATTCAGCCATTGTGGTGGGGCCGATGCCGCCATCGTTCCCCAAGTAATGTAGGTCGGGCAATGCGCGTCTTTTCTTTCGTAGCTATCGGGCTTTTGCTTGTCATAGCGGTGGCGGCTTTTGTCGGGCTCCGACCACAACCAGTGCGCGTACCGGTTCGGCCTGCCCCGGCTACGCCGCTGCGGGCGACGATTGCCATAGCGCCGACGCGCAAGGCGCTGACCTTTGCCCGCTCTGGCCGAGGCGTCGCCGCGCAGACCATTGTCGTCACCAGCTATCAGTATGGCGTTGTGACCAGTTTCGACCTGACGCCGCTATTGCTGCCCGGGGAGGATGCGATCGCAGCGTATATTCGTTTGCGCCTGACGCGTATGACTGCTGCGTGACACAATATCCACCGACACGTCACGGCGCTTGCAGCACGGGATGCTGTTACCACCCTGAACTTGCTGTTGATATTGAACTGGCTGTTGAGCGCTTCGGCGAAAAGCGGCGCTCCCGCGGGAGCCAACGAAAGAGAGAAATAAGGAAAAGCGCGTGAAGAGTTTGTCTTTGATCGTTGTTGTGGGCCTGGCGCTCACGTCTGTTGAAGCGATCGTTGCACCGCTGACGCCGTCACTGCTGACGGGTGTCGTCAAGGACAGCCATGGCATGCCGCTCAACGGTGTCATGGTGAGGGTGAGCGACGATGCGTCGGGCCTGGCGGACAATGTTTTCACGGATGCAGAGGGGAAGTATGCGCTGTCAACGCGCCTCTCAGGGGATGTCGTGGTCAGGTTCCGCCTGCCGTATTACCAGGACGAGACGCGCAAGCTGACGCTTGCCGCGAGGCGGCCTGTCGAGCAGGCGGCGACCCTCAAGCGCATGACGGTCTCGGCTGACATTTCCGAAAGCCTGCCATCCGCCTATCACTTCGGGAACCTTGCCTTCGACAAGGACCCGACGGCGATCTTCAGCCGCGGAAACGTGCAGCGCGACTGTGCGGGCTGCCATGCGCTGGGCAATACTGTGTCACGTGCGCCGCGGCCGCTTGAGCAGTGGGTCGAGGTGGTCAAGCTCATGCAGGGTTATCTTGGCAACCCGGATCCAAAGCTGATCGAGAGCCGGGCTGCGCTTCTGTCCGCCGGGTTCCGGGGGCAGGCGCCGAACGTGCGGCCGGTGTTTCCCGTCGACCCTGAACTCCACACCGCCGTGATCCACGAATACAAGCTCGAGAACATCCTGTTCCCGCATGATAGTGACATCAGCGCGGTCGATGGCCTGATGTATACGGTCGACCGCACTGGCAGCCAGATGGTCGTGACGGACCTTGTTACCGGCAAGTCTGTGTATATCGAACAGCCTCCGTCGAAGCGTCCCGCCGTCGAAGGCGGGAACAGCTATTCCGCACGCTCCACGGATCCGGGTCCGCATTCGCTGGTGCTCGGGAAGACCGGCTACTGGTACACGACGAACGCCGGGTCCGACGAGATTGGCGTGTTTGATCCTAAAACACGGACCTGGAAAGATTCGTTCGTGCTGCCAGAGCCGGCACGCTATCCGCATACGATCCGGGCAGGCGGCGACGGCATCATCTGGTTCACGCTGGCGGCGTCGTCGCAGGTGGGCCGGCTTGATCCAGTCAGCGGGGACATAAAACTGATCAATCTGCCAAAGCTCAAGCCGCTTGGTGGGGCGGGCGGCTCGCTTCCTTACGGCATCGATGTCAGCCCAGTTGACGGGCGCGTCTGGTATGCACGCCTGTGGGGCGACAAGCTTGGTGCCATCGATCCAAAGACGCTTGAGGTGACGGAATTCGACTCGCCGGTTGAAGGGCCGCGTCGCCTGCGCTTCGATGCGAGTGGTGCGCTTTGGTTGACAGGATACAGCGAAGGCATGATCGCGCGTATTGATACCGCAAGCATGAAAAGCGATGTCTATCCAATGCCCGAGTTTGCTCCGGGGTATCGCCCTGCCCCCTATGCGCTTGCCATCCATCCGATCACGCAGGAGGTCTGGATAAACGAGACCTCGACGGATCGCGTGTATCGTTTCCTGCCGAAGGAGAAGCGGTTCATCGTGTATCCGATGCCGTTGCGCGGGACCTTTACGCGTGACTTTGCTTTCACGGCGTCGGGATGGGCTTGCACGTCGAACAGCCCGATCCTGAATGCCGCGCTGGAAGGAAACGAAACGGAGTTGCTCTGCATTGATCCCTATGGAGCGGGGCCGCGCAAGTGACCGGGCTGCTTGATGCGTCGCTCTATTCCGTCATTTCGCTGATTGGATCAGCTTGGACGCTGCTGACGTTTTTCCTGATTTTTTCCGCTCAGGGACAGCGTTGGCAATCCAATCCTCTGATTATCGCGATCGCCGCGGCGGCGCTGGTGCCTTCGCTATGGCTGGTGACGTTACAGATCAAGGTGCTGACAGATCTTGCGGGAGGGATCCCGCCGCTGGACGTGCAGTTCGGCTATAGCCAGCAGCAGATTGCGCAGTTT
>JBIPOH010000410.1:0-3105 GCA_044379435.1 Novosphingobium sp. | reverse complement strand
GGGGATTTCCGGCGATCTGCCGACACTGCTGTTCATCATCACCGACGCCGAAGATATCGCCCGCTTGCGCGAAGTTCTGGCTGCGCAGGATTACTGGCGCATGCGGCAGTTGGCGGTTGATCTGGTGATCCTGAACGATCGCGGATCGTCCTACGTGCAAGATCTGCAGATTGCCATTGAGACGGCAGTGCGCTCGGCGCAGGCGCGGCCAAGACCGTCGGGGCAGGCAGATGCGAAAGGGGCTGTGCACACCCTTCGCAGCGACATGATGCCCGTCGAGGCGCGGGCGATGCTCGTGGCGGCGGCCGATGTTATCCTGCATGCCAGTCGCGGCAGCATCGGCAGCCAGTTGGACCTAATTGCCAGCCAAGTGCCGCTCATTCTTGGGCCTGTCACCCCTCCACGACTGCCAGAGATTCAAACGCCGCAAGTTGTAGCCGCCGCGCCGCCGCCGCTGGAGTTCTTCAATGGCCTAGGCGGCTTTGCGGAAGATGGCCGCGAGTATATGATCATCATGCAAAACGGCCAAACCACGCCTGCTCCCTGGATCAATGTCATCGCAAACCCCGCGTTCGGGTTTAGCGTTTCGGCAGATGGCGCGGGTGCGGTCTGGTCGGAAAACAGTCGCGAAAATCAGCTTACCCCGTGGTCCAATGATCCTGTAACCGATCCTGCGGGCGAGGCGATCTATCTTCACGATCTGGACACGCAGCAGATTTGGACGCCGACCGCGCTGCCGATCCGTGGCACTGGGCAATATCTGTGCCGTCACGGCTTTGGCTATTCGGTTTTCGAGCATACCGAACACGCGATCGCTGCCGAAATGCTGCAATTCGTGGCCCTGGATGCTCCGGTCAAGGTCACGCGCCTGCGGCTGCGCAACCTTTCAAACCACACCCGGCGCTTGTCGGTGACGGGCTATGCCGAATGGGTGCTTGGCACCTCACGCGGTGCCACGGCGGGCAAGATCATCACCCAAGTGGATTCCGAAACCGGGGCGATTCTGGCTCAAAACCCGCGCGCCATGGCCTTTGCCGGCCGGGTTGCCTTTGCCGATTTCGGCCCGGGCCTAAGCAGCCTGACCTGTGACCGGACCGAGTTTCTCGGTCGCAACGGCAAGATGCAGGCTCCGGCTGCCCTGAACCATTTCGAACTGTCGGGCCGCCATGGTCCGGCGCTGGATGCCTGCGCGGCGTTGCAGCGGCGGATCGTGCTGGCTCCGGGTGAATCGGTAGACCTGCACTTCCTGCTGGGGCAGGCCGCGTCAACCGATGACGCGGTGGCGCTGATCAAGGCCACCCGTGCGCGCAGCCCCGATGCGATGCTTGCCGAGGTCACGCAGCATTGGTCAGCACTTCTGACCGAGGTGCAAATCCACTCGCCCGACCGGGCAATGGATATCCTGCTGAACGGCTGGCTGTTGTACCAGACCCTGTCCTGTCGCATCTGGGCGCGGGCGGGGTTCTATCAGGCCAGCGGCGCTTACGGGTTTCGCGATCAGCTGCAAGACAACATGGCGCTGACGACCCTGCGCCCTGAACTGACCCGTGCGCATCTGCTGCGTGCAGCCTCGCGGCAATTTCCGCAAGGCGACGTGCAGCACTGGTGGCTGCCGCATTCCGGTCAAGGCGTTCGCACCCGGATTTCAGATGACAGGGTTTGGCTGGCCTATGCCGCTGCCAATTATGTTCACGTGTCGGGTGATCTGGCCGTGCTTGACGAACCTTTGCGTTTTCTGGAAGGCCCCGCCCTGCGACCGGGCGCGCACGATGATTTCTTTCAGCCGCAAGTGTCCGATCACTCCGCCAGCCTGTTCGAGCATTGCGCGCTTGCGCTGGATCAGACCATAGCTCTGACCGGGGCCAACGGCCTGCCGCTGATCGGCACCGGAGATTGGAACGACGGTATGAACCGGGTCGGCGAGGCGGGCAGTGGCACCAGCGTCTGGCTGGGCTGGTTCCTCATCACAACACTGCGCGCAATGGCCCCACATGTGACGGCCCGCGATCCCGCCCGCGCCGCTGTTTGGCAGGCCCATGCCGACAGCGTGGCGCAAGCCATCGAGCGTGAAGGTTGGGATGGCGCATGGTACCGGCGCGGCACCTATGATGATGGCACCGTGTTGGGGTCGGCCGCATCGCTGGAATGCCAGATCGACAGCCTTGCACAATCATGGGCGGTGCTGTCGGGGGCGGCGGACCCTGCGCGCGCAGCGATAGCGATGGAGTCCCTGTCCGTGCAGCTGATCCGCCCGGACAGCGGCCTTGCCCTGCTGTTTACCCCGCCCTTTGATCACACACCCAAGGATCCGGGCTACATCAAGGGCTATCCACCAGGCCTGCGCGAAAATGGCGGCCAATATAGCCATGCCGCGATGTGGGCTATTCTGGCGAAGGCGCGGTTGGGCGATGGCGACGGTGCGCATGCGTTGTTCGCGCTGATCAACCCGATCAACCACGCGCTGACACCGGTTGCGGTGACACGTTACAAGGTCGAACCCTACGTCATAGCCGCCGATGTCTATTCCACCGCCCCGCACGAGGGCCGGGGAGGCTGGACATGGTACACCGGTTCCGCCGCCTGGATGTACCGCGCCGGAATCGAGGGTCTGTTGGGCCTGTCTCGCGTTGGCCCGAATATCATATTCAATCCGTGCTTTCCAAAGGCTTGGCCCGAATTGACCGCCAGTCTGGGAAACGGGGAGGGCTGCTGCGATATCGTTGTCATGAATCCGAATCAGACCGGCCATGTCGTCGATTGCGCCTGGCTGAATGGCAAGGTGCTGCCTGTGGTGCATGGAAAAGTCACTTTGCCCCGCGATTTGGCGCGGGGCCGGCTGGAGTTGTGGCTGACTTGACAGACCCTGCCACATCAGAGACTCGACGTTAGCCGTAGCCGGTTGATAGTGACTCGAGGTGTCACGCAGGGCCGGATCCTCTGATCCATCTGTAGCAAAAGGTGCTAAGGAGAGCATTGGACTGTTGATTTTCACCCAGAACTGAGCCGGTTTTTTCACCGAGAAGTGAGCCACCTCTGATTATGGATTTCGGTTCATGTTTGGGTCAAGGGCGGATTTGTCTCCTTCTTTTTCCGGGCTGCAGCTGC
>JBIPOH010000409.1:0-3112 GCA_044379435.1 Novosphingobium sp. | reverse complement strand
CATTTTGCAGAGCCAAATGGGGTGGTGTCGGCCCGCAGGGCTGACGGAGGGGTAAGTCTCACCGCCCCCGGTGCAGAACTTTCCAAAGCGTGCCGCGATCGCGGATGATCTCCGCCGCAGCATTGTGTCCCGGCGCGCCGGTTACGCCGCCGCCGGGGTGTGTGCCCGAGCCGCACATGTAGAGGCCCTTGATCGGCGAGCGATAATCGCCGTGACCCAGCACGGGGCGCGCGGCCCAGAGCTGATCGAGCCCCATCTGGCCGTGGAAGATATCGCCGCCGATGAGCCCGAACTTGCGCTCCAGATCGAGCGGGGAGTGGATCTGGCGGCCCAGCACCGCCGCTTTGAAGTTGGGCGCGTGATCGTTGACCGTATCGATGATGAGGTCGGCCACCTTTTCGCGCACGTCGTCCCAGCTCTGGCCATCTTTCAGCTGCGGCGAGAACTGCTGGCAGAACAGGCTGGCGATGTGCCCGCCCGGAGGGGCGAGGCTGTCGTCGATGGTGGTGGGCAGCTTGATCTCGATGATCGGCTTCTTCGACCAGCCGAACTGCTGCGCATCGATGAAGGCCTGGTCCATATAGTCCATGCCCGGCGCGATGATGATCCCGGCGGTGTGGTGCTCGGCCTTTTCCTTGCCGGGGAGGACGGTGAAGTCCGGCAGTTCGGAGAGCGCGACGTTCATGCGGAACGTGCCCGAGCCCGTCTTGAAGTTCTTGATGCGGCGGTTGAAATCGGCATCGAGATCGCTGCTGTCGACCATCTGGCGATAGAGCAGCGCGGGGCCGACGTTGGCTGCGATGGTGGGGGCGTAAAGCTCCTCACCGCTTTCAAGCTTTACGCCAACCGCCTTGCCATTGTTGACGAGAACCTTGGAAACCGGGGCTTCGAGGCTGATTTCCACGCCTTCTTCGGCGCAGGCGCGGGCCATGGCCTGCGTGATCGCACCCATGCCGCCGACCGAGTGGCCCCATGCGCCGAACTTGCCGTTCACTTCGCCGAACACGTGGTGCAGCAGCACATAGGCCGATCCGGGGGTGGAAACGCCCGCATAGTTGCCGACAACGGCATCGAAGCCGAACGCCGTTTTCACGTAGTCATGCTCGAACCAGCCATCGAGGAACTCGCGCGCGGACTTGGTGAAGATGTCGAGGAGATCGCGCTGCACATCGAGGCCGAGGCCGGCAATCGGCCAGCCCTGCTGCGCGGCAGCGAGCAGCGAGCGGACGCCGCCGCCGACATTGGGCGGGCACTTCAGCGCGATATCGCGCAGGACCTGCGCAACCTTTTCGAGCGCGGCGTCATAATGCGGATAGGCTTCAGCGTCCTTCTTCGAAAAGCGCGCGAACTCAGCTTCGGTGCGGCCGGGGCCGCCGCCGAGCTTCAGATAGTCGTTCTCGAACGGGAAGAAGTTGCTGATCGTGCGCTCGATAATGCGAAAGCCGCGTTCGTGCAGCTTCATGTCAGCGATCACCTTGGGACGCAGCAGGCTGACTGTGTAGCTGGCGGTCGAATTGCGGAAACCGGGATGGAACTCTTCGGTGACGCAGGCCCCGCCGACAATATCACGCCGCTCCAGCACGCGGACCTTCATGCCGGCGCGGGCAAGATAGAAGGCGCACGTGAGGCCATTGTGGCCGCCGCCGATGATGATCGCGTCGTAACGGTTCGACATTGGATTTCTTCCCTTGAATTTCTGTTCTGGTGCCCCGTGCGGAGCTTGTGATCAGGCCTTCGACCACCCTGCGGGCGGCGCCTTGTGCAGCCGGGCCTCGGGGGTCAGCGCGCGGATCTTGCGGGCGAAGCTGCGCAGGCAGACCTCACTCTTGCCGATGGGGCCAGCGCCATAGGTCTGCGAATGCATCCCCTGCTGCACGCGCTCGATCAGCCAGGTGTCTTCCTTGTTGACCACGCGGTTGATGCGCCAATTGGCATAGCGCACCAGCTTCATCGTGCGGCGCTGGTCCTCGGGGAGATCGGTATCGGGCAGCGTGTAGGCCATCTCGCGCAGCAGGCAGGTCGTCGGGCTGATCGGTAGCCACTGCATGAAATCGATCTGATCGGCATAGATATCGAAGGCGATGTTCGGCCAGAGCTTGAAATAGAGCCAGCGCCGGCGGTTTTCCTCCGGCAGCTCTTCCACGTTGGGCAAGTGCGCCTGATAGAACCGCTCCCAGAAATTGGCGCTCGGCTTGTCGACCAGATCGCCCTTGAGGCGGTCCACCCAGTCGTCCGCGCCGATCTGGTAGGACTTGCCGAAGATGCGCGTGAGGCCATCGTGCGCGACGGGAATGTGCAGGTTGTCCGAATAGTTGTCGCCAACGTTCTTCCAGTTCACGGTGCGCGGGCGCAGGCGCATTTCGCCCATCGCCTGCATATCCTCAAACCGGTAGGGGGCGATTTCCGCCTCATGCGGGGCCATCATTTCGCTGGGCGTGGGAAACACGCCGGGCTTGAGGCAGACCCAGACAAAGCCGCGCCACACTTCGAGCGCCACGGGAACAAGCCCGTTTTCTTCCAGCTTCAGAGCGGGATAATCGCTCTTCATGGGAACCCCGGTGAGGCGGCCGTCGGTCTCGTAGACCCAAGCGTGATAGGGGCAGACGAGCTTCTTGGCGCAGCCTGCCGTGCCTTCCACCAGCCGCATTGCGCGGTGGCGGCAGACATTGGTGAAGGCGCGCACCTGCCCATCATCGCCGCGCAGCACGATCACGCTTTCGCCGATGTAGTCGATCGTGCGCCAGTCGCCCGCGTTCGGAATCTCGTTCACATGGCACACGATCTGCCACGAGGGACGAATCACGCGTTCCATTTCGACCGCGTGGTATTCGGGATCGGTGTAGAGCCAGCCCGGGAGGCTCCAGTCCGCATCGGGGTCGTGCTCGGTGCTGGCGAGCGCGGCGAAGGCTGTCTGATCGCCCACGGGGTCGAATCTCCACGGTGAAAAATGCTTGTTGGACGATCGTACAACAACGGCTAGAATACGCAAGATGAATGCGCCCTCACCCCATCAACCGGCCTTCCGCAGAACCCGGCCCGATGCGCGGCGCTTGGCGCTGATCGAGGCCTGCGCGCGGGTACTGGCGCGCGCCGGAGCAGCAGGCGCGAGCGT
>JBIPOH010000408.1:0-3113 GCA_044379435.1 Novosphingobium sp. | reverse complement strand
AGCCTACGCCGCCAGAGCCGCCGGATCTGGCCCGGCATGCTCCAAGGCTTCATCCAGGACCCGCGCGAAACAGGCGATCCGCACTTCGCCTGCACCGGCACGGCGCAGCGCGGCCATGCAGGCGTCCGTCGTCGCGCCGCTGGTCATCACATCATCGACGAGCAGCACCCTTGCCCCCCGCAGCCGCGCTGCGCGCCCCGGATGCGGCGTGATCGCTCCGCGCAGCGCCTCGGCCCGGGCGCGCTTGCCCAGCCCGCCCAGCGAGGGCGTACGTTTGGCCCGCACCAGCCCATCGACCACCAGCGGCTGGCCGATGGCCTCAGCAATCCGCGCCGCCAGCAGCGCAGACTGGTTGAACCCGCGCTCCCACAATCGCCAGCGGTGCAGCGGCACGGGCACCACCAGCCATTCGCCCTCAAGCGCGGGCAAGCTGCGCACCATCAGCCGCGCAAGCAAGTCTGCCAAGGCGATCCGCTTGCCGCGCTTGAACGCCAGCACCAGATCGCGTGAGGCAGTATTGTAAAGCGTGGCCGCCGCAATCCCGGCATGGCGCGGGGGATTTGCCATGCACGGCGCGCATTGCACATCGCCTGAGCGCACCATGCCATCGGGCAGCGGGCGCTGGCATGTGCTGCAGGCAGGCTCCCCCGGCACGGCAAGCTGCATCCAGCACGCCGCGCACAGGCCGCCCTGCTGCGCCAGCGCATCGCCGCACAGCGGGCAGCGCGGCGGGAACACCAGATCGACCAGTGGGGCCAGGAAGGCGGGCATTGCCATGAGCGAAAGTGTCTGCCCGCGCGCAGCCGATGGCAAGAGGGACTTGCGCAGAAGGACTTGGCAATTGCCGCGCCGCGCGGCAGGGGCAAGCGTGATGGCAAGCCCCCCTCCCCCCACCATCTTTGCCCCGAGCCGCCGCCGCGCGATGCGCGAGCGGATGCGCACGCTGGAGCGACACCCCGATGCGCCCCGCTTCCTTGCCGAAGACATGGCCGAAGACGTGCTCGACCGCCTCGCGTTCCTGCGTCACGCACCGCAGCGCGCGCTGATCGTGGGCGATACGTCGGGCCAACTGGCCGAAGCGCTGGCCGCGCAAGGGTGCACGGTGACACGCGCCGATCCCGCACCGCTGGCAGAAGAGCAGCACATCAACGAGGAGCAGCCCTTCCCCGAACCGGCTGGCTTCGATCTCATCGCTCAGCTCGGCACGCTTGGCACCGTGAACGACCTGCCCGGCGCCATGCTCCACATCCGCCGCGCGCTCGCCCCCGGCGGACTGGCAGTAATCAGCCTGTGCGGCGCAGGCAGCCTGCCCGCGCTGCGCCAGATCATGACCGAAACCGACGGCGACCGCCCCGCCGCACGCCTCCACCCGCAAGTCGACGTCCGCGCGGGCGGCGACCTCCTCCAGCGCTGCGGCTTTGCACAGCCCATGAGCGACAGCCGCACGCTCGACGTGCGCTATTCCAGCCTGCACCGGCTGGTGGCCGATCTGCGGGCCCAAGGCCTCGGCAATTGCCTAGCCCGGCCCGGGCCGCCGCTGGGCAAAGCCGCGCTGGCACGCGCCGAGGCCGCATTCGCCACGCTGGCAGACAGCGATGGGCGGGTTACGGAGCGATTCGCAATCCTGACCATGAGCGGCTGGAACAAGGCGTTGCGGCCGCCGAAGTTCTGAACTCAGGCCTCCGGCGGGCTGTTTATGCCTCCGGCGGGCAAGGGCCATTGCCCTTGCATCCCATGAATTCGGCGTGGTGCTTTGCTGGCAACACAGCGTTTGCCGCGAAGCGGCTATGAAGCCTCCGGCGGGTCGACCTAGCAGGTCGTAGCGAGGGAGCGCCTACCTCGACAATTCCGGGACGCAAGGGCAATAGCCCTTGCCCGCCGGAGGCCTTTGAACCTTACCCCAAAGCCGCCTGCGCCGCCGCCAGCCGGGCAATCGGCACGCGGTAAGGGCTGGCCGAGACGTAATCGAGGCCGACCTTTTCGCAGAAGGCGATGGAGGCCGGATCGCCGCCGTGTTCGCCGCAGATGCCGAGCTTGATATCGGGGCGGGTAGCGCGGCCACGGACGGCGGCCATTTCGACGAGTTGGCCGACGCCTTCGATATCGAGGCTGACGAAAGGATCGCGCGCGTAGATCCCCTGTTCGACATAGGGCCCGAGGAAGCGGGCGGCATCATCGCGGCTGACGCCGAGCGTGGTCTGCGTGAGATCGTTGGTGCCGAACGAGAAGAAGCGCGCTTCTTCGGCGATTTCCCCGGCCATCAGCGCGGCGCGGGGCAGCTCGATCATCGTGCCGACGAGGTACTCGAGGGTGCGGCCCTTTTCGGCGAACACGGCTTCGGCGGCGCGGTCCACCAGCGCGCGCAGGATGAGGAGTTCGCGGCGCGTGGCGACGAGCGGGATCATGACTTCGGGAACGGGCGCCTCACCGGACTTTTCCGCGACATCGCAGGCCGCTTCGAAGATCGCGCGGGCCTGCATTTCGTAGATTTCGGGGAACGTGATGCCAAGACGGCAGCCGCGGTGGCCAAGCATGGGGTTGAATTCATGCAGTTCGCCCGCACGGCGCTTGAGGTGTTCGACGCCGAGGCCCGTTGCTTCCGAAAGCTCGACAAATTCCAGCTCACCGTGCGGCAGGAATTCGTGCAGCGGGGGATCGAGCAGGCGAATGGTGACGGGCAGGCCCGCCATGACCTCGAAGATCGCAGTGAAATCGGCGCGCTGTTCGGGCAGCAGGCTGTCGAGCGCACGGCGGCGGGTGGCTTCGTCTTCGGCCAGAATCATCTGGCGAACCAGCGAGATACGGCCCGCATCGAAGAACATGTGTTCAGTGCGGCAAAGCCCGACGCCTTCGGCGCCGAACTGGCGCGCGACCTGGCAATCGAGCGGGGTTTCGGCATTGGCGCGCACTTTCATGCGGCGGTGCTTGTCGGCCCATTCCATGAGGACCGCGAAATCGCCGACGAGTTCAGGTTCGACCATCGGCACCGCGCCCGCCATGACATCGCCGTTCGAGCCATCGAGCGTGATGACATCGCCTTCCTTCACCTCACGCGTACCCATACGCGCGGTGCGGGTGGCCATGTCGATGGAAAGGCCCGATGCGCCCGAGAC
>JBIPOH010000407.1:0-3115 GCA_044379435.1 Novosphingobium sp. | reverse complement strand
AGCCCGAATAGTCGAGCGCATTGACCCCGATGAACACATCGCGTGCACCTGCCGCTTCGGCACAGGCGGTGGTGAGCGCAAGAAATACGAGATTGCGCGCCGGGACGTAGGTGACCGGAATATCGTCCCCCACTCCGCCCTTGGGCACATCGATTGAATCGGTGAGCGCCGATCCGCCAAACGCCCTCAGGTCGAGCGCGATTGGGGTGTGGCGAACAAGTCCCAACTGTTTGGCGATGCGCGCGGCGGACTCCAGCTCAAGCCGGTGACGCTGGCCGTAATCGACCGTCAGCGCATGGACTGCAAAGCCGGCTTCCTGCGCCAGCGCTGCCGTCACCATCGAATCCAGCCCGCCGGACAGCAGCACCACCGCCAGCGGCTGCGTGCGCGTATGTTCAGAACCGCTCATGCCGCGCAACTAACACGCACGCGCACAAAGGCAATCGCGGCGGGTTTCAGCAATCGCCGGTGCGGCGCGCTTCAGCGGTCAGTTGGAACGGCATGCCATTATGGATGCCCTGGCTTTCCAGCTGAACCAGCGCTCCCGTCTCGCGGCGGATGCTGGTGCGGCCATAGCCGTTGCCCGGGCAGGTATACTGCACCGTGACGCGCGCGGTACCATCCTCCACGACAAACTGGCTGCATCCACTTTCCCGGTGCATCAGCTGGATCAGCTCGGCACCTGATTTGATGCAGATCTTGCGGTCGCGCGCCACGCCGCGCTGCTTGATGGTCCACTCGCCCTTGGTCAGCGTGCCGAGCATCGCAAGGCCATTGCCCTGCGCCACCACCGGCATGGCAAACCACAGCGCCGCCCCGGCTGCAATCGCCCCCAAGGCAAGTACGCGCATTCTGCTGTCGGTTCGATAGGTCATGCCTGTCCTCATGGCAGCTTTCTGTCCCGTCCAATTGCACATTTTGGCCTAAACAAGCCTGATGCGGTGGTTTTTTCGACGAAGCGTCAGATCGCCAGTTCGAAAGTGCGCGAACAGAATGCGCAGTCGACCGCGATAAGGCCGTCAGTGCCACGCATCTCTTCCTGTTCATCGGCCGGGAAGCGCGCAATGATCGTCTCGTAATGCGCCGCGCTGCACCGGCATCCGCGCGACAGCGCTGCGCCGGGCACGACCCGCACCTCGTCTTCCTCATGGAACAATCGCCACGCGATGGCTTCCAGCGAGAGCGTGCGGTCGAGCAGTTCGTCATGGCTGATCGAACCAGCCATTACCGCAACATGCTCCCAATCGGGATGGTCCAGGCGGACGTGCAGCCGTTCGCGCCCTTCCTCGCCATCGGCCAGATGCTGGATTAGCAGACCTGCGGCCATCCGCCCGCCTGCACCGGCGCGGCTGGCGACGCGAATCAGCGTCGGGATCTGTTCGGACTGGCTGAAATAGCTCTCGCATGCTTCGGCGAGGCTATCCCCTTCCAGCGGGACGATCCCCTGATAGCGCTTATTGCCCTCGGCTTCGAATGTGATCGCGAGATAGCCCTCGCCAAACAGCGTCTGGAGCGCGGGATTGGACCCCAGCTTCGCCAGCCGCTCGCCATCGAAATCGGCATAGCCGCGCACCGCGCCGTCGCGATAATCGACCACCAGCAGTTTCACGATCCCGCCCTGGGTCTGCGCCTGCATGGTCAGCTGCGCGGCATCGCCCTTCAGCAGCCCGCCCATCAGCGTGCCCAGCACAAGCGCTTCGCCCAGCAAGTGCGTGATCGGCGCGGGGTAATCATGCGCCGAAAGCACTTGCTCCAGCACGCTGTCCATGCGCACGATGCGCCCGCGCGCGTTGCGGCCCGGCAGAGTGAAGCCCATGAGGGTGTCGGCGAAGGTCTCGGTCATGTTGGTCGTGTCAGTCATGCCGCGCCATATGGGGATCGATCGCGTCGGGCGAAAGACCCCCGCTCACGCGCCCTAGCTGCCGAGCAGTCCGAAACTCCATAGCAGCATCGATTTCTGCGCGTGGATGCGGTTTTCGGCCTCGTCGAACACCACCGACTGCGGGCCTTCGAAAACCTCTTCGCTGACTTCCTCGTCCACATGGGCGGGGAGGCAGTGGAGGAACACCGCATCGGGCTTGGCCTGCGCCATCAGCGCGGCGTTCACCTGATAGGGGGCCATCGCCGCCAGCTTGTTGTGGACGTGCTCCTGCCCCATCGAAATCCAGGTATCGGTCACGATCACATCCGCTCCGCGCGCGGCGGCGGCGGCGTCCTGCGTCAGAGTAACGGTCGCTCCGCCCGCACGCGCGAGTTCGACGAAGGCCGGATCAGGTTCGTAGCCCGCCGGGGTCGCCACGCGGACGTTGAACTTCATCAGCCCAGCGGCCTCAAGAATCGAGTGCAGCACGTTGTTGCCATCGCCGAACCACGCGACCTCGAGCCCCGGCAGCGACTTGCCATGCTCGATCACGGTGAGCAGATCGGCCATGATCTGGCAGGGGTGCGACATATCGGTCAGGCCGTTGATGACCGGCACCGTGGCATGGCGCGCCATTTCCTCGATCTTGGCGTGATCATCGGTGCGCAGCATGATCCCATCGACCATCCGGCTGAGCACGCGGGCGGTATCGGCGATGCTCTCCCCCCGCCCAAGCTGACTTGAGGCCGAATCGAGCAGCAGCACGCTCCCGCCCAATTGCCGCATCGCAATGTCAAAGCTGACGCGGGTGCGGGTCGAGTTCTTTTCGAACACCAGCGCCAGCACGCGGCCCTTGAGCGGGGCATCAGCATCGGCCGCGCCCTTGGGCAGGCCGAAGCGTGCAGCCTTGCGATCAATCGCATCATTGATCATCGCCGCTATATCATCGCCGCCCGCATCCCCAAGATTGAGGAAGTGGCGAAACGCCCCCGTGCCCCCGGTCATGCTGCCTCGGGCACCTTGAAGCTCGCCGCGCCAGCCGACAGCTTGTCGAAGAATTCGTCGATCTCGGCATCGCCGATAACCAGCGGCGGGATGATGCGGATGGTGTTGTCGCCCGCCGCCACGGTCAGCAGCTGGTGGTGATCGCGCAGGTGGACATAGAACGGGCGGCTTTCCATCTTCATCTTGAGGCCGAGCATCAGGCCCTTGCCACGCACCAGTTCGAACAGCTCGGGGTAATTGCCGATGAAC
>JBIPOH010000406.1:0-3121 GCA_044379435.1 Novosphingobium sp. | reverse complement strand
TTGCATACAAATTTCAACCAGCCATTTTTTTGATCGGGAGAGAAACAGTGGCAGCCAACCTCGAACAGGTCCTTCAGGGCCAATCCAATATCGTTGAAATGCTGCGCAACTCGCAGCTGGGTGCCTATGTCTACCCGGTGGTTGCGCCGGAATTTTCCAACTGGCGCTCCGAGCAGTGGGCGTGGCAGCACTCGGCAGTGCTGTTCGACCAGTCGCACCACATGGTGAACCTCTATATCCGCGGCAAGGATGCGGCGAAGCTGCTGTCTGACACGATGATCAACAGCTCGAAGGGCTGGGCGGTCAACAAGGCCAAGCAGTATGTGCCCACCACGCCTTATGGCCACGTGATCGGCGATGGCATCATCTTCTGGGAAGAAGAGGAAAGCTTCACCTACGTCGGCCGCGCGCCCGCTTCGAACTGGCTGCGCTATCACGGCGCGACCGGCGGCTATGATGTCGAGATCGAGCTGGATGACCGCTCGCCGATGCGCCCGATGGGCAAGCCCGTGACGCGCAAGGAATGGCGCTTCCAGATCCAGGGTCCGCAGGCGTGGAACGTGATCGAGAAGCTCCATGGCGGGCCGCTGGAGCAGCTCAAGTTCTTCAACATGAGCACGATGAACATTGCCGGCAAGACGGTGCGCACGCTGCGCCACGGCATGTCGGGCGCGCCGGGCCTCGAAATCTGGGGTCCCTATGCCGAGCAGGAAGAAATCCGCGCCGCCATTCTGGAAGCGGGCAAGGAATTCGGCCTGATCGCTTGCGGCAGCCGCGCCTATCCTTCGAACACGCTGGAATCGGGCTGGATCCCCTCGCCGCTGCCCGCGATCTACACCGGCGAAAAGCTCAAGGGCTTCCGCGAGTGGCTGGGCGCTGACAGCTATGAGGCGACCGGTTCGATCGGCGGCTCGTTCGTGGGTGAGAGCATCGAGGACTACTACCTCAACCCGTGGGAGCTGGGCTACGGCCCGTTCGTCAAGTTCGACCACGATTTCCATGGCCGCGAGGCGCTGGAGAAGCTGGACCCCGCCGCGCAGCGCAAGAAGGTGACGCTGGCCTGGAACCCTGAAGACATGGCGAAGATCACCGCTTCGCTGTTCAACCCGGATGGCGACCAGTACAAGTTCTTCGACGTGCCGCTGGCGAACTATGCCTCGTCGAACTACGACCGCGTGGTCGATGCGGGCGGCAAGACGGTCGGCCTCTCGATGTTCACCGGCTATTCCTACAACGAGAAGCAGGCACTTTCGCTGGCCACCGTTGATCCGGAAATCCCGGTCGGCACCGAAGTGCGCGTTGTCTGGGGTGAGCCCGATGGCGGTTCGCGCAAGACCACGGTCGAGCCGCACAAGCAGATCGAAGTGCGCGCGATCGTTTCGTCGGTGCCCTACAGCCGCGTGGCGCGTGAGAACTACGCCGAAGGCTGGCGCACGGGCCGCTGAGGCAAGAGGCCCCTCCTTCCCGCCAAGAAGGAGGGAGGGGCCGCCTTTTATGAGGATACTGGCATGGCCGCAGCTCTGATCCATCCGAATTGGGACAAGCCGCCGCTCGGCATTACCGACGGCTTCAGCCTTGAAATGACTGCCAAGGACGAGGCTTCGCTGCGCGATGCTGCGCACCTGATCCCCGCCGATACGCCGATTGCCGTCACCTTCCTGCCTGGTGAGGATGTCGCCGCGCGGGTCAAGGCAACAGTCGCGGTGCGCGAGCTGGGCTTCGAGCCGATGCCGCACTTTTCGGCGCGGCGGATTACCTCGGAGGACGATTTCGAGGGCTATCTCAAGGCCGTCGTCGAGCAGGCTGGGGTGAGCCGCGCGTTCATCGTGGCGGGCGATCCGCCCGAGCCGGTGGGGCCCTATTTCGATACCTCGGCGCTGATCGCCACCGGCGCGTTCGAGCGCAGCGGGATCAAGGCCATCGGTATCGGCGGGCATCCTGATGGCCACCCCAACATGACCGAGCAGCAGTGCTGGGATGTGCTGGCCAAGAAGGTGACCGACATCGAGGCGCGCGGGATGGCGCCTTTGATCGTGACGCAGTTCGGCTTCGATCCTGACGCATTTCTGGCGTGGCTCCTGAAGCTGCGTGCGCTGGGCATCGATGCACCGGTGCGCATCGGCGTGCCGGGGCCTGCGGGCATCAAGCGCTTGCTGGCGTTCGCCGCGCGCTGCGGGGTGGGCGCTTCGACGTCCGTGCTGCGCAAATACGGAATTTCGGTGACGAACCTTCTGGGCAGCGCCGGGCCGGACAAGCTGGTCGATGCCTTTGCTGCAGGGCTGGGGCCGCAGCATGGCCGGGTGCGGCTGCACTTCTATCCCTTCGGCGGGATGGTGAAGACGCTGGAATGGGTGCACGCCTATAATGCGAAGCATGGCCTATGACGGACTATGTTCTGGTCCACGGCGCGTGGGGCGGCAGCTGGGGCTATGACCGGCTGGCGGCAGACTTGCGCGCCGCCGGGCACCGCGTGGTGCTGGCGCAGCTGACCGGGCTCGGCACGCGCAAGGGCGAGTTTCATCCGGGCATCACGCTGACGACGCATATCGACGATGTCTGCGCACAGATTGCAGCTTCGGGTTTCGACCGGTTCGTGCTGGTGGGCCATTCCTATGGCGGGATGATCGTCACTGGCGTGGCGACGCGGCTGGGCGCGCGGATCACGGCGCTGGTCTATCTCGATGCGTTCCTGCCGCAGGACAGCCAATCGCTGTGGGATCTCACCGGCGATTGGGAGCACGATCACTACATCGGCAGCCAGAAGTTCACTCCCGGGGCGGTCGCGCCGCTGCCGGGCGTGGCGCACCCCGGCCTGTCGCCGCATCCCTTGCTGACTTTGCTCGAAGCGGTGAAGTTTAGCGGTGAGGAGGCCAAGGTCGGCCGCCGCATCTATGTGTTCGCCAATGCGTGGGAGCCGACGCCGTTCCGCAAGTTCGTCGCGCGGGTCAGCACCGAGCAGGGCTGGGAATACCACGAGGCCAAGGCCAGCCATGATGTGATGGGCGATCAGCCCGAGCAGACCCTGCAGATCCTTCTGGGCTGCGCCTGAGGCCTCTGACCACTCGACGAACTCGTCGGCCCGTGATTGACACGGGCCTTGGCTTTCTTGTCCCGGCGCCGC
>JBIPOH010000405.1:0-3126 GCA_044379435.1 Novosphingobium sp. | reverse complement strand
CTGCCGTGCTTTTTCGAGCGTATAGGGGCGCAGGCCCGAGGGGCGGAACTCGCCGATGATCTTGCCCTCGTCGGTTTCGTCGAGGTACTCGAACTTGAACAGTTCCTGCGTCACGATCACATCGCCTTCCATCCCGATCACTTCGGTGATGTTGGTGGTGCGGCGCGAACCATCCCGCAGACGCTTGACCTGCACGATGAGATCGACCGATTCGGCGATCTGGCGGCTGATGGCTTCCTTGGGGATCTTGATGTCGCCCATCAGGATCATGTTTTCCATACGGCCCAAGCATTCGCGCGGGCTGTTGGCGTGGAGCGTACACATCGAGCCATCGTGGCCGGTGTTCATGGCCGCAAGCAGATCGAAGCACTCCGCGCCGCGAATTTCGCCCAGAATGATGCGGTCAGGACGCATACGCAGGGCGTTCTTCACAAGGTCACCGATGGTGATCGCGCCCTGGCCTTCAAGGTTGGGCGGACGCGTTTCGAGCGGCAGCCAGTGCGGCTGCTGCAGGCGAAGCTCGGCGGCGTCTTCGATGGTCAACACGCGCTCGCCCGGATCGATCATCTTCGACAGGGCGTTGAGCATGGTCGTCTTGCCCGAACCCGTACCGCCCGAGATGACGATGTTCATGCGGCAGGCGCCCGCGATCTTGAGCGCGGTGGCCATCTTGTCGGACATCGAGCCGAAATCGCGGAGCATGTCGATCGTGATCGGCTTTTCGGAGAACTTACGAATCGAGATCGCAGTGCCGCGCAAGGAAAGCGGCGGCACAATCACGTTGACGCGGCTGCCGTCCTTGAGGCGGGCGTCGGCCAGCGGCGTGGTCTGGTCGACACGGCGGCCGACCTGGTTGACGATGCGCTGAGCGATCTGGAACAAGTGGCTTTCATCGCGGAACCGGATTGGCGCGATGACGAGCTTGCCCTTCTTTTCGATGTAGGTCTGCTCTGGCCCGTTGACCATGATATCCGAGATTTCGGGGTCGTTGAGCAGTTCTTCGAGCGGACCGAACCCGAGCAGCTCATCGATCAGCACTTTTTCGAGCGCAAACTGCTCGCGCCGGTTGAGCGTGACCTTCAGCTCGGCCAGCACTTCCATGATGATCGGGCGGAATTCCTCGGAGAGCTCTTCCTTGGTCAGCGTGGCGGCGGCTTCGGGATCGACACGTTCGAGCAGGCGCGGCAGCACCTGTTCCTTGATCTTGTGGACCGAGGCTTCGAAGCCTTCAGCCTGATAACCTGGCTCGGCCACGCCATTGGCGCGGTCGGCCAGACGGGTCAGCGCATCAGACTTGTTGTTCGCCCCGGAATCGGCTGCATCCATGCTTGGCAGCGGCGGAAATTGATCACCGCCCATCGGCACCGGAATGGGCGACGCCGAACCTTCGCCCGATTTCATCGGACGCGCCACGCCGAACGACGGGCGCATCGCAGTGCTGCCCCCACTGGCTCCGGGTTTGCGGCCAAATGCGCTCATGCAGATATCCCTGTTTTCACGGCGGAAGCGATGCACCAGCAATGGTCAGCGCGAGCTTCCGATACGTGGTGAATACCGCCTAAACCTTCAGGATTTCCTAAACCGGTCCCGAAATGTGTCATTCCGTGCCGAAAGGGGGCACCACGGGGCGGCATCCGGCCGGGCGCGTGGCCGGAATGGGCGTCGTGCGCAGATAGGCGCCCAGATAAAACCCGTTGTCGATCAGGCGGTAGTTCGCGGCGAGGTAATCGCGGAAGGGCTTGTCCTGCGAGAAGAACGCAAGGGTATCGAAGTTGATCGGCCGGGTGAGGAAGTTTGGCTCGTTGTTCTCGATCAGGATCAGGCCGGGCGCGGCGCAGATCATGTCGACGTAGTTTTCCTGACGTACGGTCTTTTCGAGGGCGAGCAGCGCCGGGGTTTCGGTGTGGTCGGTCCGGGCCCGTCCGAACGCGGGCAGCATCCACAGCGCGCCGTACCGGCTTGCCCATACGCGGTGGCGGTGTTCCACTGCCGGCCAGCCCCACATCGGATTGCTCGCCATGATCAGCACCGCCGATCCCGCAGGCGCCTGATCGATGTAGCGCCCGACGAAGGGTTCGCGCTCGTTGTTGTAGGGCCTCTCCAGAAAACTGAACGAGAGGTACAGGGCGATGACAAGGCAGACGAGCGGACGCGCCTTGAGATCGGCGAGGCGCTGGCCATGGGCAAAGCCGAGGCTGGCGAGCAGCATCAGCAGCATCCCGCTGACCGGGACGGCGTGGTATTGCCAGCCCTTGCGCTGGAGCAGATAGGCCGCGAGGAAAGCCAGCGCCGCCAGCGCGAAGACCTGAAATTCCGGCCGCGCGCGAAACTGGCGGTGCGCCCCGGCAGCCACGAACGCGAGGACGATGAGCAGCCAGAAGGCCTGGATCGGCTCGTCGAACCACATCCACACCGGCGTTTCGAACCCGAAGTAGGCGGCCTTCACCATCGGCACGATCACGGTAAGGAACGCGGGCGCAAGCGCGAAGACGGCGAGGGCATACGCGCCGCCGAGGAAGGCCAGAACCAGCGTTTCGGGCCGCAGCGGCCGCCATGCGCGGCGCAAGTGCCACAGCAGCAGCACTTCCAGCCCGAGCGGGGCGAGCACGAAATAGTGCTTGAGCGCGAAACCCAGCGCCGCAAGGAGGCTGATGGCGGTGGCCAGCAAGGCGGGGGGCCGTTCGCCCCGGATGCGTGCGACGATCAGCAGGGCATAAGGGATCGCGCCGACCAGCAGGATCTGTTCGCGCTGGCCGAAATCGTAGAGCGAGGTGAACAGGCCGATCACCAGCGTCATCACCATCGCGAAGGCCCGTTCGCGCGGACCCTCGAAGCGGCCAATCCGGCCAACGAGTAGCGCGGAGGCCAGCGCCAGCAGCAGGATGAACCACACGAGGATCGTGGGGGCGGGCAGGGCGAGCGCGCCGGCGATGCGGTGCAGCGGCATGGCCATCCAGAACCACAGCGGCGGGTTGATTTCGTTGATCTGGCTGTAGAGTTCAACGCCGCCCAGCATCTGGCGCGCAATCCACAGCTGCCAGATCACATCATGGGTCAGCGGCAGGTGGCGCATGACGAGCATCAACAGAGCAGTGAGCGGCACGACGATGGCTTCGCCGAGCCAGT
>JBIPOH010000404.1:0-3142 GCA_044379435.1 Novosphingobium sp. | reverse complement strand
TTCGGTGATCGCAAAAACCTTCACGCTTTACACCATCATGGTCACCGGTGCGATCTGGGAAAAGGTCGTGTTCGGCAAGTGGCTCTTCGCTCCGGCGTTCTTCTGGGAAGACGTCGTCTCGATGCTCGTGATCGCACTGCACACCGCTTACATGGTCATGCTGCTGGGCAAGATCGGTACGATCGATGCGCGCCTCACCGTCGCTCTCGCCGCCTACATCACTTATGTCGTCAACGCTGTGCAGTTCGTTCTGAAACTGCGCGCAGCCCGTCTTCAGGCGAAAACATCATGAGCCCCGCACAGTCTTCCGCACTGGCCCTCGCCAAGGCGGATACGCCGCGTGACGGCGCGCTCGAAGTGCTGCGCGAGCGCGGCCAGCGCGAAGTGTTCTGCGGACTGACCGGGATCGTCTGGCTGCACCGCAAGATGCAAGACGCGTTCTTCCTTGTGGTCGGCTCGCGCACCTGCGCTCACCTCCTGCAATCGGCAGCGGGCGTGATGATCTTTGCCGAGCCTCGCTTTGCCACTGCCATCATCGAGGAGCGCGATCTGGCCGGGATGGCCGATTGCCACGCCGAGCTCGACCGCGTGGTCGACCGGCTGCTGGCGCGCCGCCCGGAAATCCGCACGCTGTTCCTGGTGGGCTCTTGCCCCTCCGAAGTGATCAAGCTCGATCTCGGCAATGCCGCGCAGCGCCTTGGCACCAAGCACGTGCGCAGCGAAACGAGCCCGGGCGTGCGCATCCTCGCCTATTCGGGCAGCGGGATCGAGACGACTTTCACCGAAGGCGAAGACGCCTGCCTGACCGCGCTCGTGCCGGAAATGCCCGCCGAAGCGCCGGATGCGGCACCCTCGCTGGTCATGGTCGGCGCGCTGCCCGATATCGTCGAGGACCAGTTTCTGCGGCTCTTCGCCGAACTCGGCATTGCCCATGTCGGCGTGCTGCCAGCGCGGCGCTCGGGCGGACTGCCCGCCGTGGGTCCGAACACGCGTTATCTCCTGGCGCAGCCGTTTCTGGGTGAAACCGCGCGGGCACTCGAAGATCGGGGCGCAGTGCGGATCGATGCTCCCTTCCCCTTCGGCGCGGAAGGTACCGCCGCATGGCTGGCGGCCGCCGCTGCCGCCTTCGGCGTCGACGACATGCACATCAACCGGGTGATTGCCCCGGGCCGCGAGCGCGCCAAGCGCTCCCTCGAACGCTATCGCCCGATGCTGGAAGGCAAGAGAATCACCTTCCTGCCGGATTCGCAGCTGGAAATCCCGCTGGCCCGCTTCCTCAGCGCAGAACTCGGCATGATCCCGGTCGAAGTCGGCACGCCCTATCTCCACCGCGCGCACCTCGCTGCCGATCTTGCCATGCTCCCTGCCGAAACCCGCATCAGCGAGGGGCAGGACGTGGACCGCCAGCTTGACCGCGTTCGCGCCGACCGCCCCGACCTTACCGTCTGCGGCCTCGGCCTTGCCAATCCGCTCGAAGCGGAAGGGCTCTCCACCAAGTGGTCGATCGAACTGGTGTTCTCACCCGTTCACGGCTTCGACCAGGCGGGTGATCTCGCCGAACTGTTCGCCCGGCCGCTGCGCCGCCGCGACGTGCTGAGGATTTAGGCCCATGCAACTTGCCGTCTGGACCTATGAGGGACCGCCGCACATCGGCGCCATGCGGGTCGCGACGGCGATGCGCGGCGTGCATTACCTGATCCATGCGCCGCAGGGCGATACTTACGCGGATCTGCTGTTCACGATGATCGAGCGGCGCAGTGCCCGCCCGCCGGTCAGCTACACCACCTTTCAGGCCCGCGATCTGGGCAAGGATACCGCCAGCCTGTTTCAGAACGCTGCGCGCGATGCTGTGGAACGGTACAAGCCGCAGGCGCTGCTGGTGGGCGCTTCGTGCACGGCCGAGCTGATCCAGGACGATCCCGCCGGCCTTGCGGAGAACATGGGCCTGCCCTGCCCGGTGATCCCGCTTGAGCTGCCCAGCTATCAGCGTAAGGAAAACTGGGGCGCGGCGGAAACGTTCTATCAGATCGTGCGCCATCTCGCCGATACCTCGGTGCGCCCCGCGCCGCGCGAAGGCCGCCGCCCCTGCGTCAATCTGCTTGGCCCCGCCGCGCTTGGTTTCCGCCACCGCGACGATGTGCGCGAGATTCGCCGCATCCTCGATCTGCTGGGAATCGACGTTCACCTCGTGGCGCCGCTGGGTGCCTCGCCGGATGATATCCGCACGATCGGCGCCGCCGATTTCAACATCGTGCTCTACCCCGAAATCGGCGACGAGGCCGCGCGCTGGCTCGACAAGACCTTTGCCCAGCCCGCGATCCGCACCGTTCCCATCGGCGTTGGCGCAACGCGCGCCTTCATTGCCGAAGTGGCAGCGCTGGCCGGGGTCGATCCGGCCCCGGCGCTGAATGACCCTTCATCGCGCATGCCCTGGTGGAGCCGTTCGGTTGATTCGACCTATCTCACGGCCAAGCGGGTGTTCATCTTCGGCGATGCCACTCATGCCGTCGCCGCCGCGCGCATCGCGCATGAGGAACTCGGTTTCACCGTCTGCGGTCTTGGCTGCTACAACCGCGAATTCGCCCGCGACATACGCAATGCGGCCAAGGAATACGGGGTTGAGCCGCTGATCACCGACGATCACCTGACCGTCGAGGAAGCCATTGCCGCCGCCGCGCCCGAACTGGTGCTGGGCACGCAGATGGAGCGCCACATTGCCAAGCGGCTGGGCGTGCCCTGTGCGGTGATCTCGGCGCCCGTCCATGTGCAGGATTTCCCCGCGCGCTTCAGCCCGCAAATGGGCTTCGAAGGCGCGAACGTGATCTTCGACACCTGGGTGCATCCGCTGGTCATGGGGCTGGAGGAGCACCTCCTCACCATGTTCCGCGATGACTTCGAGTTCAGCGACGCGGCCGGGCCTTCGCACCTCCACGGGGCAGCACCCAGCCACGCCAAGGCAGAGCCCGCGCTGGCCCCGGCCGGTGACATCCTGCTGAAGGAAGTGCCCGCCGCCCCCGCACTGACCGCGGATGGCGAGCCGGGCTGGACCGACGAGGCGGAGCGCGAACTGCGCAAGATCCCGTTCTTGGTGCGCGGCAAGGCCAAGCGCAACACCGAGAAGTACGCGAACGACATGGGGCTG
>JBIPOH010000136.1:0-8426 GCA_044379435.1 Novosphingobium sp. | reverse complement strand
GCAGCGGGAATGGTGGCGGGCTGGGATAAAACGCCTTGCGCGCCAGATGCAGCATCACCGCGCTGTCCTTGCCCACCGAATAGAGCATCACCGGATTGGTCGCCTCGGCCACCACTTCGCGCATGATATGGATCGCCTCGGCCTCAAGCCGCTGGATATGCGTGAGGGTGGATCTGCTGACAGGGTCTGACATCGGTTTTCCGGCCATTGAAGGGATGCGTTTCCCCTTGGCCACTTGCGTTCGCGCATGAAGCTCCCATATGGGAGCACAAGCGCCATGGCATTCCTTTCGACCGATCAACGCGAACTTTATCTCCCGCTGATGGAGGGTCTGCTCGAAGACCCGCCCTGGCAGCGCTTCCTTGCCAGCTTGCTGCTGCGCACGGGCGCCCGCCGTGCCGCCTTCGCGCTGGCGCTTCCCGGCGCGGGGGAACCAGCGCTCACCGTCCGTGCCGATGCGCCCCGCGCCGCGCAGGATCCGCTGCTCGATCTGCCCCGCCTCGCCGCGCTTGGCCTGTTCCCCGGCCCCGCGATGCGTCCGGGCCGTGTTTACACGCTGGGTGAGATGCTCGATTTCGATGCCCCGGCGACACTTATCGCCCAGCGCGCCGCGCTCGGGCAGATGCGCATCAACCATGCCCGCGCCGTGCGCATCGGCAGCCCGGGCAGCGGTGAAGCGTGGCTCCTCCTCACCCGCGAGCGTGAGGATCTCGGCGCGGCCGACAGCGCACTGCTCGCCGCGCTAGCCCCGCACCTTGCCGCAGCACTGGCCGTCCGCGCCGCGCTGGGCCGCGCGCAGCTGCGCGCCGCCACGGCGGAAAGCACGCTCGCTCTCCTCGGCACCGGCGAAATTGCGCTCACCGCCTCGGCGCAAGTCCTCGCCGCCGATGCGCAAGCCGAACGCCTGCTGGCCTTCACGTCCGAACCCGCCCCCTTCCGCCGCCTCCAGCTCTTGCCCGAAACCACCCGCGCGCTCGAAGCCGCCTGCGCTGCCCTCGCCGAAGCCGAACCGGAGGCGCGCCGCCTGATCGCGCTCGGCGAGCGGCATCTCCTCCTGCGCCCTGCCCCGCCAGATAGCGGCGCAGCCGTCATCGGCATGATCCGCGCCGCGCCGCGCACCCTGCCCGCCAGCGCGCCCCAAGTGCTCGCGCAGGTTCACGGCCTCTCCCCGCGCGAAGCCGCGCTTGCCATCGGCCTTGCGCAAGGCGAAACGATCCTCGAAGCGGGCGCCCGCCTCGGCCTCACCCCGGAAACCGCGCGCAACTATTCCAAGCGGCTCTATGCCAAGACCGACACCACCGGGCAGGCCCAGCTCGTCGCGCTCGTCCTCACCGGCCTTGCGGCGCTGGGATGAAGGCAGCGCCTACTCGAAAAACACCACGCCGCGCACTTCGATGCTCTCGCGCACCTGCGCATCCGGCAGGCTGGTATCGTGAAACGCGGTGTGCGGGCAGCGCCAGGTGACGGAATGGTCGCTGTCCTGAAACTTGAACAGCAGCACATCGTCCGCCGCCATGTTCGCAAAGTACCACCAGCGGTGCGCGGGGCGATAGCGGAAGATCGTGGCGGCGATCATCTGATCCTCGCCCTCCACCGGCGCGGTCAGCGCCTCGCCCTGCGGGAATTCATCGACCACGAACAGCGTGTTGGAGGCCGTTTCCGCGTCCGAAACCGTCCGCCCGTCGCACACCGCCAGCGGCCAATCCTGCGGCCCCGGTGAAAACGTCCGCCACAGCGAAAAGCAGATGTAGCGCTTGTATCCCGGCCCATCCGGAAATGACTGGGCATAGACGCGCGCCGCCGCGCGCCGCCCGGTCAGTTCGTTGTAATCGACATGCGCCTCGCCCGCCGGGGGCTGGATCCCGCCCGAATGGACATAGCCTTCGACCTTCTCCTGCACCCGCGCCGAAAGATCGCCCGAGGTCCGGATCATCCACCCTTGCGTGGACACTTTGTCCGCACCGGTCAGCCGCGCCACCAGCGCCTCGACTTCCGCCTGATACCCGGCATCCACCGCCGCCTTGTCTTGGAAATCGGCAATCGCCGTCGTGTGCTTGCCGATCACGAAGCCGTGCGTATCGAGCTGGAAATGATCCCGCAGCGGCATCCCGTCGCGCACGGTCACCGGATAATCGCGGTAGTCGCCCGTGTTCATCTCCGCGCCCTGGCTCACGTAGCGGCGCGTGACGAAGTCGCCCTCGTCCAGATAGCGGATCAACGCCGGGGCTTCCCGCGCAGTTTCCTCGATGGTGTCTGCCAACACACTGGCCACGCCGCTCTCCCGTTATCGTTAGGCCAAATATAATTAGGTAGGCGAACTATATCGGCTGTGCCTTCGCTGTCCACCCTGCGTGCGGCGCGGTTTCGGGAATGCGCCAGAGCACCGGCAGAATCACCAAGGCCACCACGGCGATCATGGCGCCGGGCGCGGCAGGCCAGCCGGTCGCCTCCAGCAGCATCTGGGCGGCCAGCGGGGTCAGCCCGCCGAAGATCGCCGTCGCGCTCGTCACCCCCAATGCAAGGCCGGAGAGCCGCGCCTCGCCTGAAAACTGCTCTGCCGTCGCCACCGCGCCCACCGCGCTCCATGCGCCGCCGAGCGCCGCCAGCAGCACCGCGCCCAGCAGTGCCGGCCCAACGCCGCCCTCGGCCATCAGCGCGAACAGCGTCATCGGCCCCGCCGTGCAGGCCAGCGCAATCCCGATCAGTACCGGCTTCCGCCCGATCTGATCGGACAGCGCCCCCACCAGCGGCGTTACCGCAATCACCACGAATGCCGCCACGGTGGAAAGCCACAGCCCCGCGCTTTCGTCCACAGCGCCGACCGAGCCGAGGAACGCGGGCACATAAGTGATGCCCACATAATAGCTGATCGAACCCAGCGCCGAAATTGCAAAGCCGCGCGCAATGCCCGCGCGCTGGTGCGTCATCGCGTGGCGCAGCGGGCTTGTCGGCACGGTGCCCGCCGCGCGCTGGCGCTCGAACTCGGGAGATTCGTCCATCCCCGCGCGCGCCAGCAGCACCCCGCCTGCCAGCAGCGCGCCCACGAAGAACGGGATGCGCCAGCCCCATGCATCGAGCACGTCGCCCGGCAACGCCCAGGCGGTCAGCGCCGCCACGCCCACCGCCAGCAGCGCGCCCACCTCGCTGGCGGCAGAGGCGCAGCTGGTGATCAGCCCGCGCCGCCGCGGCCCTGCGCCTTCGATCAGATAGGCCACCACGCCGGTGTATTCGCCGCCCACCGCAAAGGCCATCACGCAGCGCAAGGCGAGCAGGGCAAAGCCCGCCGCTGGCCCGATCTGGGCATATGTGGGGAGCACCGCGCAGCCCAGCATCGCCGCCGTCATCACGGCCATCGAAAGCAGCATCGCACGGCGCCGTCCGTGCCGGTCGCCATAGTGGCCCATCGCCAGCGCGCCGAGCGGGCGCATGAGATAAGACACGGCAAAGCCCGCCAGCACCGCCGCCAGCGAACCTTCGCCCCCGCCAAACATCACCCGCGAAAGGATCGTGGCGACATAGATGTAGAGCGTGAAATCGTACCACTCGACAACGGTCGAGAACCCCGCGATCAGCATGGAACGGCGGGAGATTGTCTGGTGGGCGGGAGCCATCACACCATCATGCCGCAAGGCCCCCGCCCAGCAAAACGTTTTCGCAAACCGGTTCAGCCAAGCCCTTCGGTCACCATCACCCGGTAGGATGCGCCCTTCAGCCGGTGTACCTTGGCCGCTTCATAGACCGGGCTGGTATACCAGGCACGGGCCGCCTCGATATCGGGAAACTGCAGGATCACGAGGCCTTCCGCAGTCGGCCCTTCCCATGTCTCGTTCGTGCCATAGAAAGCGAGCGGGGTGACCGGGTGTCCGGCCGTCGATCCACCCGCCTTGGCGTTGTACTGATCCATCTCCGCCTGATCGTTCACGCCATCCTTGATGAAAACAACATAGGCCGTCATTCGGGCATCCTCTTCTTTCTGGTTCCGGTCCTGTCTTAGGGGCACCTTCCGCCCCCGCGCAAGGCATCAGGTGGCAGACCAGCCCGCATCGATTACAAGGTTCGAACCGGTCACCACCCGCGCCGCCTCGCTGGCGAGATAGAGCACGGCTGCAGCGGTCTGCTCCGGCTGGATCGGCTCCTTCACATGCGCCACGCTGAGGTACTGTTCATAGACCTGTTCCTGCGTCAGCCCGGCGCGCGCCGCGATCTCGCTCGCGGTATGCTCCACCATCGGCGTGGGCAGGAAGCCCGGGCAGACCGCGTTCACGGTGATGCCATGCGCGCCCAGTTCCGCCGCCATCGTCTTGGTCATGCCAATCATCGCGTGCTTCGAAGCGCAATAGTGGCCGAAGCCGGGCGTCCCGATCATCCCCGCGACCGAGGCAATATTGATGATCCGCCCGCCTGCCCCGCCCGCGATCATCACCGGCACCGCCGCGCGGCTCATCCGCCAGCCGCCCGTCAGGTTCACGGCAATCGTCGTCTCGAACGTCTCGTCGTCCAGCAGGTGCATTGGCGTATTGCCGGTCAGGATACCGGCGTTGTTGACCAGAATGTCGATCCGCCCCAGCTCCGCCGCCGCCCGGCCGACGAACGCGTCCACATCCGCCTGCTTGCGGATATCGCACACCCCGTGCAGCACCCGAACGCCCAGCGCCGCGATTTCCTGCGCAACCGCATCGAGCGCGCCGCCCAGCGCATAGCCCACGCTCGGCATCCGCGCCTCGCCCACATCGCAGATCGCCACATCCGCTCCCGCGCCGGCCAGCGCCAGCGCCATCGCGCGCCCCTGCCCACGCGCCGCGCCGGTCACGATCGCCACTTTGCCCGTCAATTCGCCCATGCCCGCCTCTTCCTCGCAAAGACCAAGCATGCCCCCGCGCTGCGCCATGCCCAGCCCGCGAAAGTGATAGGCCCCGGTCCCGATCCCGCCCGGTAGCCAAGGCCGAAATCCACGCTAGGATGCCCCCAAACACAAACCGTTGGAGAGACCCATGACTGAACTTGCCGGCCGCATTGCCCTCGTCACCGGCGCCTCGCGCGGCATTGGCGAGGCGTCTGCCCGCGCCCTCGCCGCCCTCGGCGCCCGCGTGATCGTCACCGATCTGGCCGCGCCCGAAGCCCTTGCCGAAGTGCTCGGCGGCCTCGCCCGCGCGCATGACGTGACCGACGAGCAAAGCTGGACCCAAACGATGGCCTTCGCCCGCGATGCCGCCGGCGGGCTCGATATTCTGGTCAACAACGCCGGGCTGTTTCTGGCCAAACCCCTCACCGAAACCACGCTCGAGGATTGGCGCCGCCTCCACAGCGTCAATGTCGAAGGCGTGTTCCTGGGCTGCAAGCACGCCGTCCCGCTGCTGGCAGAACGCGCAAACCAGTGGGCTGGCGGCACCTCGATCATCAATCTCTCGTCGGTCGCCGGCCTCGTCGGCTCCGCGCTGGTCAGCGCCTACAACGCCAGCAAAGGCGCGGTGCGGCTCTTCACCAAGGGCGTAGCGATGGAGATCGCACCGCTGCGCATCCGCTGCAATTCGGTCCACCCTGGGATCATCGAAACCGATATGGGCCGCGATCTCGTCTCCCAATTCGCCGCCGCGACCGGCACCGGCGAAAACGACACGCGCGCCAGCTTCTCCAATCTCCACCCGCTGGGCCACTTCGGCGTGCCCAACAACGTGGCCGACGCCGTCGCCTTCCTCGCGTCAGACCGCGCCGCCTTCATGACCGGCTCGGAACTGGTGGTGGACGGCGGATTTACGGCGAATTGAGCGGAGCGAATCCCTCCCCAAGCTTGTCTCGGGGAGGTGGCCCGCCGCAGGCGGGTCGGAGGGGGAAAGCGGTAAGCGCCCCGCATGAAGAAAAACCGCCGCGGCAAAGCCGCGTCGTCGAAGGGCTAGGTTCGCTTGAGGCTCCCGGCCCCCGGCCGGTTCGGGTGATCCGCTGACGCGGACCGGCTTCCAGCCTACCGTTTGCTGCGCAAACGTCGGCTGGGCACCTTCACTCCTCACCCATCCTCAGCGCCGCAATAAACGCCTCCTGCGGGATGGTCACATTGCCATATTCCCGCATCCGCTTCTTGCCCTCTTTCTGCTTTTCCAGCAGCTTCTTCTTGCGGCTGATGTCGCCGCCATAGCACTTGGCGGTCACGTCCTTGCGCATCGCGCTGATCGTCTCGCGCGCGATCACCTTGGCACCGATGGCGGCCTGAATCGGGATCTTGAACATGTGGCGCGGGATCAGGTCTTTCAGGCGCTCTACCAGATGGCGGCCGCGCGGGTCGGCCTGGCTGCGGTGGACGACCATCGAGAGCGCATCGACCGGCTCGTTGTTGACGAGGATGTTCATCATCACGAGATCGCCTTCGCGCAGGCCGATCTGCTCGTAATCGAAGCTGGCATAGCCCCGGCTGATCGATTTCAGGCGGTCGTAGAAATCGAACACAACTTCGTTGAGCGGCAGTTCATAGCTCACCTGTGCGCGCCCGCCGACGTACGTAAGGCCGGTCTGAATGCCGCGCCGGTCCTGGCACCGCTTGAGGATCGAGCCGAGGTATTCGTCAGGCGTGTAGATCGTCGCCTTGATCCACGGCTCTTCCATTTCCGCGATCTTCACCGGATCGGGCATGTCGGAGGGGTTGTGGAGTTCCTTCACCGTTCCGTCGGTCATCGTCAGGCGGTAGACCACCGAAGGCGCGGTGGTGATGAGATCGAGGTCGTATTCGCGGCTGAGGCGTTCCTGGATGATTTCGAGGTGCAGCAGGCCAAGGAAGCCGCAGCGGAAGCCGAAACCCAGCGCGGCAGAGCTTTCCATCTCGAATGAGAAGCTGGCATCGTTCAGCCGCAGCTTGCCGATGCTTTCGCGCAGCTTTTCAAAGTCTGCCGCATCGACCGGAAACAGCCCGCAGAACACCACGGGCTGCACTTCCTTGAAGCCTGCCAGCGCCTGTGTCGCGCCCTGCTTCACGGTCGTGATCGTGTCGCCCACGCGGGCCTGCGCCACTTCCTTGATCTGCGCGGTGATGATGCCGATCTCGCCCGGCCCCAGTTCGTCGAGCACTTGCAGCTTGGGGCGCATGCAGCCGACGCGGTCGATCAGGTGTTCGGTGCCGCCGGCCATGAACTTGACCGAGAGGCCCTTCTTGATGACGCCATCGATCACGCGCACCAGAATGACGACGCCGAGGTAGGGGTCGTACCAGCTATCGACCAGCATGGCTTTCAGCGGCGCATTGCGATCACCGCCCGGCGGGGGAATGCGCGCGACGATGGCATCAAGCACTTCCTCGATGCCGATCCCGGATTTGGCGCTGGTCATCACGGCCTGACTGGCGTCGATCCCGATCACTTCCTCGATCTCGGCGCGCACCTTTTCCGGCTCGGCGGCGGGCAGATCGATCTTGTTGATCACGGGAACTATTTCATGATCATGCTCGATCGACTGGTAAACGTTGGCCAAAGTCTGCGCCTCGACGCCCTGCGCGGCATCCACCACCAGCAGCGCGCCCTCGCACGCGGCAAGGCTGCGGCTCACTTCGTAGGCGAAGTCGACGTGGCCGGGCGTGTCCATCAGATTGAGCTGATAGGTCTTGCCGTCCTTGGCCGGATATTCCAGCCGCACCGTCTGCGCCTTGATCGTGATCCCGCGCTCACGCTCGATATCCATGTTATCAAGCACTTGCTCACTCATCTCGCGCGCCGAAAGGCCCCCGGTGAACTGGATCAGCCGGTCGGCCAGCGTCGACTTGCCATGGTCGATATGCGCGATGATGGAAAAATTGCGGATCAGCGAAAGGTCGGTCATGTCTGTCTTTGAAATGGGAGCGGTGCGATGCGCACGCCTGCGCCGTTAGCAGTGCAGGCGTGCGGTGTCATCAGGCCCGGTGGGACGGGGGTCCAGAGGCAGGTTGACACAGTTGACACGGTCCTGAGGAATAACTGCGTCCGATCAGTTTTGGCTGATTGATCGAGCCAAGCGATGATGGATGGCAGGAACGCGAAGACCATCCACGCACCATGACAGCTTGCCGCCCTGTAGGACAGCTTCAGTTCTCGGCGTGCAGAGCGGGTTCAGGCTTCCTGCGCTGCCTTTGCGGCCAGAAATGCGGGCCGCGTGCTTGCTCGTTCCCAATACGCTGCGATTTCAGGGCTGAACTTGTAATCAAGCTTCAGGTCGATCGCGAGGAGCAGAGCGTAGGCGGTGCAAATATCGGCGGTGGTGAAACGGCCCGCGCAGAGCCATTCGCGGCCATCCTCCAGCGCGCGGGTCAGGTGCTTGAGGCGCGAGAAGAACCACTGGGTGTAATCGTCGGCGGCCTGTTGCAGTTTGCGCTCGTCGGGTTCGAAGCGGGTATAGCGCAGGACGATGGTCTGCGGGAAGGTGAGCGTGGCTTCGCTGCGGTGCATCCAGTCGAGCCAGAGGCCGTAGTCGGG
>JBIPOH010000490.1:0-2607 GCA_044379435.1 Novosphingobium sp. | reverse complement strand
GGCTCGTCCAGCGTAAGGGCTAGCGGCGTGGGGCCATAGCGTGTGGCGAGATATTGCGGGATGGCGCTGGATTCGGTCATCCGCGTGGTGCCATCGACAAGCAACGGGATCGTGCCGAGCGGGTTCTGCTCCAGATATTCCGGCACCCGCACGCGCGGCGGGAACGGCATGGTGTGGAGCGTGTAGGGCAGGCCCAGTTCTTCGAGCGCCCAAAGCGCGCGGAACGAGCGGGCGTCTTTGCAGTGGTAGAGTTCGATCATCGCGTCAGATAAGTCCCCGGCTGATGAGGCATTCCTGCACGGCGCGTTCGCCCATGTCGATGGCCGTGTTGGTGAAGGCGCTGCCCGCCGCATCGGCATTGGCGATGGCGATGCGGCCGAAGGTCTGGCGGCCGATCACGTGGGGGCGCTGTTCATCGGGCACATCGGGATCGCCCAGCGTATCGTACGTATAGGCATAGCCGTGGGGCCAGCGGTTGACCGTGATCCCGGCAATATCGCGCGCCGCATTGAAGCCCGCTCCGCCCAGCATGCGCTGAAGTTGCATGCGGATCTCGCGTTCGATGGTCGGGTACTCTTCCGCCAGCATGGCCGCACGGCCGATGCGGTTCTGTTCCTTGCGCGGCAGGCCGGGCTGGTTGGGATTGCGGGTCATGTGGATGACGACAGGCTCATCCGGCGTGAGCGCGCTGGCATAGCCGCCGATGGCCATCGGCGTATCGAGCGAGGCGCCGATATGGTAACCATTTGGCGCGCTTATGGATTTCACGCCCAGCTTGGCCCATGGGCGCCAGTTCTTCACCAGCACATTGGTATATTGCATCGGCACCTTGGAGGCGTAGCGCAGCGCCTCTTTCTGGGGCTCGGGCAGATCGGGCACGATGAAGGGGATCACCATATTGAAGCAGGCCATGATGCAATTGGCGCCCGTGACGGAGACGCGCTTGCCGTCCTTCACATAGACGACGCGGACGGCCTTTTCGGTCTGGCGGGCCACTTTGCCGATGTGTTCGGCGCGGATGACCATGCTGGACAAGCGGATGCGGGTGGGGTTGGCCGGATTATCCAGCGCCGCATAGCGCGCGGGCGCGAGGACGACGCTTTCCTGATCGAGCGTGGCAGACGGAAACACCCCCGGCACCAGACGGCCGACGAGGAGGCGCGCGACGGTGGCGTTGCCATCGGGCCAGTGGAAATGCTGCGCTTCCGCCGTGATCTGCCGGGGCAGGTCCATCGCCGCAAAGCCCGGCATCCGCCCGCCCAGCGCTGCTTCCCATGCCGGGAGCGTATCCACCCGCTTGTTGTTGCGGAAATAGTGGCCAAGGAAGAACGGCAGGCTTTCCGGAAGCATCTTGGCGTGTTTCAGGAGGTAGTCCTGATAGCTGATGTGGCGCAGATATTCTGCGCGGGCATCGGGCGTCAGGTCCGGCAGGTAGTTGACCTTCTCGGTGTAGAGCCGGGTGAGATCGGCGCGCACCGCGCCGGTCAGCGGGGCTTCGGCGAAGAACTGCGGCCAGGGCTTGGCACCTGTGCCGGTAACGAGCTTGTCTGCCAGGAAGTGTTCCCGGTCGAAGAAGGTGGCCGAGCCGAGCCCGTCGTAGGCCTTGGTCTCATAGCGGTGGTAGCTGGACAGATCGACGCCGAGATCGGCCATGAGCTTCTTCGAAGTGAAGCTGTAGGGGAATGGCGATTCAATGCTCATCGTGCCGCCATAGGCAAGGATCGTGCGGCCTTCGTAGGTGAACTCATTGCGCTTGGCATGGCCGCCGAAATCGTCGTGGTTGTCGAGGATCAGGATGCGGCGATCATCGCCCAGCGCCTGCCGATAGAAATGCGCCGCAGCCAGCCCTGAGATGCCGCCCCCCACGATGACGAGATCATAATGCTCACCGCTGTCTTCAGCCGGGAGCGCGCCGCCATATTCTCCATCGCGCGCCATGTGGGCGGTTTCGAAGGATCCCGGATATTGCCCGCGCAGGCCGGTCAGCGCCGGGGGATAGTCGGAAGCAGGCGCGGGGGCCGATTGCGCCAGAGCGGATGGGGCAGCCACCAGTGCCGCGCCTGCGGCCACGCCGCCGATGAAATCACGCCGGGCAATGGGCAGGTGAAGCCCGAGTTCCTTGTCTGACCATTCGCGCATGTGCCTTAACCCTTCGCCTGCTTCGACATGATTTGTAATCGCAATGCGGCCTTGCGCAATCGCCCAAATTGCGGCCTCATCCGGCGCACCCGAACAGGAGACCGCCGATGTATCGCTCGCTGCTTGTTGCTGCCTTGTTTTCCCTCGCCGCGCCCGTTGCTGCTCAAACCGCCGATACTTGCCGCAACGATCCGAAGTTCCGCGAACAGGATTTCACTGTGGGAAGCTGGGACGTCTACACCGGGGACAAGAAAACCGACGAAGTGACGATGACGCTGATCCTCAACGATTGCGTGATCGAGGAGCGCTGGAAGGCGACCGACGGCAAGCCCACCGGCAATGGCATCGGCTTGTTCAACTATTCGCGGCTGCTGGGATCATGGGGCTATACTTGGGCAACCGACGACGGCGCCGCCACGGTGTTTCGCGGCAACCTGATCAAGCCGGGCGAGATGCGCTACGTGACGG
>JBIPOH010000403.1:0-3165 GCA_044379435.1 Novosphingobium sp. | reverse complement strand
CCGGTCTGGAAGCGGTTCTGCAGACGCATGCGCGCCACCGAGGCAGCGTCGATTCCGTCCCAGGGCTGGCCGAACGGCGTGATGGCCTTGGCGGCTTCGTTGATGGTCTGCGAATAAGTCATGTGAGTCTCGCTTCCTGTTGGGGAGTACGCTTGATGACCTTCTGCTAGACCTGCAAACCGCCCCGCGAAACCCGCAGCGCGGTCATGTTGTCAAACTTTACAGAATATGCTTGTAAAGTTGTGCAGCTCTTACTGGAAACGCCCTTCGATGGAATCGCGCCCACTCTACCTCGGCCCTCGCTTGAAAAGGCTGCGCCGCGAACTCGGCCTCACGCAGGCCGTCATGGCCGATGATCTCGCCATCTCGCCCAGCTATATCGCGCTGCTCGAACGCAACCAGCGCCCGCTCACCGCCGATCTGCTCCTTCGCCTCGCCAAGGCCTACAAGCTCGATGTCAGCGAACTCGCTGCAGACGAGCGCGACGACTATGCCCGCCGCCTTGCCGATGTGCTGCGCGATCCGATCTTCGCAGAGATCGATCTGCCCGCTCTCGAAGTGGCCGATGTCGCCACCAGCTACCCCGGCGTGACCGAGGCCATGCTGCGCCTTCACACCGCCTACATGCGTGAGCAGCAGGCGCTGGCAGGCCTGCGCGGAGGTGGCAGCACCGCAGCCGATCCTCTGGCCGAAGCGCGCCGCTTCGTTGCCCAGCGCCGCAACTATTTTCCCGCGCTCGACAGCAAGGCGGAAGCGCTGGCCGAAGAGATCGAGAAGCTGGGCGGCCTGCAGGAGGGCGGCTTTGCGGAATACCTGCGCGGGCAGGGCCTGCGCGTCCGCCTGATGCCCGCAGAGATCATGATGGATGCGCTGCGCCGCTATGATCGCCACGCCGAACAGCTGCTGATCGACGAAACGCTAAGCCCGCAGGCCCGCCGCTGGCAGCTGGCTCTGCATATCGCCTACACCGCCTTGCGCAGCGAAATCGCGGCCCTGGTGCGCGGCGCCAGTTTCTCCAGCGAGACCGCTGCCCAGCTCGTCCGCCGTGCGCTCGCCGCCTATGGCGCTGCTGCGCTGATCATGCCCTATGATCGCTTTGCCCGCGCGGTGGAAACCCGCGCCTATGATATCGAGGCGCTCTCCGGCCAGTTCGGCGCCAGCTTCGAACAAGTCGCGCACCGCCTTACCACGCTGAACCGCCCCGGGCAGGAACGCGTCCCCTTCTTCTTCATTCGCGTCGATGCCGCCGGCAATGTCTCCAAGCGGCTCGATGGCGCAGGCTTCCCGTTTGCCGCGCATGGCGGCGGCTGCCCGTTGTGGAGCCTGCACGACTGCTTCCGCCGACCCGGCGAAGTGCTCACGCAGTGGCTGGAGCTCCCCGGCGGCGAACGCTTCTTCAGCGTCGCGCGCGGTGTCACCTCGGGCGGCGGCGCACATGGCCGCCCGGCCATCCTGCGCGCCATCGCACTGGGCTGCGCGGCCGAACACGCACCCAAACTGATCTACGCGCGCGGCGAACAGCCAGCTGCCACGCCGATCGGCGTGACCTGCCGCCTGTGCAACCGCGCCACCTGCACCGCCCGCGCAGAACCGCCACTGGGCCGCGAAATTCTGCCGGACGATTACCGGAAAACCCAGGAACCCTTCGTGTTTGCGGAAAGCTGACCACATTTCCCGCACACCACCTTGCGCAAATCCCGATTGACCCCGCCCGCATGCGCCCCGATTGTCCCGACAAAGGGACAACCGGGGAACACGCCAATGATCACACGCCGCACGCTTATTGCTGGCCTCACCGCCGCTGCCATGCTGCCGCGCTGGGCCCATGCCGCTGCCCCCGCAGACGGCGTCGATCCCGCGCTGGTCCGCTTCATCGAAGGGCTGCCCAAGAGCGAATACCACGTCCACCTCGAAGGCACGCTGGAGGCGGACATGAAGTTCGCCCTTGCCAAGCGCAACGGGCTGAACCTGCCTTTCGCCGATGTCGCTGCGATGAAGGCCAGCTACAACTACCACGACCTCGCGAGCTTTCTCGCGATCTACTACGACGGCATGAAAGTGCTGCTGAAAGAAGAAGACTTCCGCGACCTCGCCTATGCCTACCTCGCCAAGGCGGCCTCGCAGAACGTGATCTACGCCGAAATGTTCTTCGATCCGCAGGAGCACCTGAAGCGCGGCGTGCCGATGGAAGCGGTGATCATGGGCATCACCCGCGCGCGGGCCGAGGCCGAGGCGAGGCTGGGCATCCGCTCGCAGCTGATCCTGTGCTTCGTGCGTGATTCGTCGGCGGAAAGCGCGATGGCGGCGCTGGATGCCGCGCTGCCGTTCAAGCAGCACCTCGTCGGCGTCGGGCTCGATTCCGATGAGGCCGGCCACCCGCCCGAAAAGTTCACCGCCCATTTTGCCAAGGCGCGGGCAAATGGCCTCAAAGTCACGGCACATTGCGATATCGACCAGCCCGGCACGCTGGCCAATATCCGCACCGCGCTGGTGGACCTCAAGGTCGACCGCATCGATCACGGCGGCAATATCGTCCACTCCCCCGAACTCGTCGCCATCGCCAAGCAGCGCGGCATGTATTTCACCGTCTGCCCCACGTTCTCGGGCACCTTGCGCAAGGGGCTGACCCAGCCGGTGGATGTCGTGCGCGCCATGCTAGATGCCGGGCTCAAGGTCACGATCTCGTCCGACGATCCGGCCTATATGGCGAGTGAATACATCAACGAGGTGCTGCTGCGCGCGGTCACTCGCAGCAACCTCACCCGCGCAGAGCTGGCTGGAATCGCGCGGAGCGGCTTTGAAACTGCGTGGCTCCCCGCCGCCGACAAGGCCGCGCTGCTGGCGCGGCTGGATGCTTACGTCGCGGCAGCCTGAGCCGCCTCACGGTCCAGCCGCCGCGCCACTGGCAGCGCCGCAACAATCGCCAGCGCGCAGATCGCGCCGCCGACCGGCCCGATCAGCGTATATGCGCCAAAGCCCTGCGCCATCGCGCCTGCTGCGAGGCTGCCAAGGCTTTGCGCCAGCAGCCATGTGCCCGATGTCATCACCGCCAGCCGCTCGCCTCCAGGTTGCGCATAGGCAAGGCGGATCAGCAGGGGATACGTCAGGAACCAGCTCACCATGAAGGCCACGAACGCGGCGCCAAACGCGGGTGCGCTGCCAACG
>JBIPOH010000085.1:0-11064 GCA_044379435.1 Novosphingobium sp. | reverse complement strand
ATCCTATGCGGCGACTGACGACGTCAGCGTGTTTGCCAACTGGGGTATCGGCTTCAAGACGGGCGGCTTCAACAATGCCGGTTCGGCAGCCATCGTGAACGGCTTCTTCAATGCCGGCATCGGTGCAGGCCTGACCATCTTCGACGATTACCGGAAGGAAATCTCGAGCTCGTTCGAAGCGGGCGTTAAGGGTTCGGTTGCTCCGGGGGTGACCTTCGAACTCGCAGGCTACTATACCAACGTCCGCGATTCGCAGTTCTTCGAATTCTTCGTCGGTCCCTTCGGTCTGCTCCGCGTCGTCTCCAATATCGACAAGGTGACGTTCAAGGGCATCGAAGGCTCGTTCAATGCCCGCGTCTACAAGGGCTTCTCGGTCTTCGGTTCGGCGAACTACACCGACAGCGAGATCAAGAAGAACTCCGCGCGGCCCTACACCGTCGGCAACGAAGCGCCGGCCACGTCGAAGTACACCCTCAACATTGGCGGCCAGTATGACGGCCCGCTTACCGATAGCCTCGGCCTGCTGCTGCGCGCCGACTACCGCGTGACTGGTCCGACGTTCTTCCACACGGTGCAGAACAACAACGTTCCGACCATCTTCAATCTGGGCGCCAACTACACCAACAGCCAGCGCGATGCCTTTGGCATCCTCAACCTGCGCGGCGGTCTGAAGGGTGATCACTGGTCGCTGGTGGCATTCGCCAACAACGCCACCAAGAAGCGCTACCTCGCCGAAGTGATCGTGGCGCCGGAATTCGGCGGTGCCTTCGTCGCTCCGGGTGCGCTGCGCACGATCGGTGTCGAAGGTACGTTCAAGTTCTGAACGCTTACCTGAGCTGACAAAAAAGAACCGGGCCATGCATCGCTGCATGGCCCGGTTTTTTTGTGCCCGCCTCCTGCCATCAAGCAGGGCCGCGCATCAGAGCGCTACGGTCAGCCCGCCATCGACGACAATGGTTTGCCCGGTGATGTAGCTGGCCTTGTCGGACAGGAGGAAGGCGATCACTTCGCCGATCTCCGAAGCGTGTCCAGCGCGGCGCAGGGGTACGGTTGTTTCCGCCGCGGCCAGGCCTTGCGGCCCGAGCGAGTTCTCTTCGGACAGGATCTGGGCCGTACGGATGAACCCCGGCGCCACGGCATTCACGCGCACGTTGTCCCCCGCCAGCGCGCAGGCTGATGCTTTCACCATCCCGGTGATCCCCGCCTTCGCGGCCGAATAGTGCCAGTGGTCATCCCAGCCGACCACTGCTCCGGCGATCGATGAAACGCAGACAATGGCGCCTTCGCGCCGCGCACTCATCGCCGGAGCGGCGGCGCGGATCAGCCGAAGCTGGCCCTTGAGGTTGACGTTGAGCACCTCGTCCCACTTTTCGTCCGTCAGAATGGGATAGGCGGCGCGCGGCGCGATGCCGGCATTGGCGACAAGCGCCGAAAGCCCGCCAAATCGTGCATCGATGTCCGCGATCACTGCGTTGCAGGCGGCGGTATCGCCAACATCGAGCGCCACAAATTCGGCTGAGCCGCCCGCACTGCGGATTTCCGCCGCCACTGCCTCGCCTTCTTCGGCCAGAATGTCGCTGACCATCACGTGATACCCTTCGCGGCCGAGAATTTTCGCGGTGGCCGCGCCGATGCCGATTCCTGCTCCCGAAACCAAAGCTGCACGCATGCGGTTGATCCTTTCACACTGGGTCTTGCTGAAACGTCGCAAGCGGCAGGATGCATACCAAAACAGCCCGCAGCAAGGCTCCTCCGGCCAAAACGACCAAAAATGTGCACAAAATTTCGATTGAAGATAAATTGAAACTTGCACTCTTGCCCTTTCGGGATACAATTTTGCCTATGGATGTGAAGGAGCATGGCGTGATGGCGAGTCTGCACAACGAATCGGGGACTTCTTCCGGCGCTTCGGCGGCCGACAATGCCACGGTCGAGCAGCTCCAGCAGATCCTCGGCCGCGACAATGTGCTGCTCGATACCGGAAGCCGCGAATTCTATTCCCAGGACCTCAGCTTCCGCCCGCATGAAGTAGCCGCCATGGTGCTCCAGCCCGCCAGCGTGGAAGCGCTCGCCGATGCGGTCGGGGTCGCCACGCGTGCTGGCTTTGCCGTGGTGCCGCGCGGCGGCGGGATGAGCTACACGAGTGGTTACTGCCCCGAACGTGAGCGCAGTGTGCTGATCGACATGCGCAAGATGAACCGTGTGGTCGAAATCAACGCCGACGACATGTACGTGATCGTCGAGACGGGCTGCACCTGGAAGGACCTCCACGAAGCGCTCGCTCCTCACGGTGTGCGCACGCCTTATTGGGGTCCGCTTTCTGGTGCCTATGCCACGGTCGGCGGCGCGCTTTCGCAGAACAGCCTGTTTCATGGATCGGGCACGGGCGGCACCGCGGCGCAGACGGTGATCGGTCTCAAGGTCGTCCTCGCCGATGGACGCGTGGTCACCACGGGCAGCTGGGCGCACAAGAATTCCACCCCCTTTTGGCGCCACTTCGGCCCGGATGTGACCGGCCTGTTCACCGCCGATACCGGCGCGATGGGCGTGAAGGCCGTGGCGGCGCTGCGGCTTGTGCGCGCGGCTGGCCACACCGGCTATCTGTCGTACAAGTTCGATACGCTGGAGGCGATGCTGGCGGCGCAAGTGCGGATCGCGCGGCTGGGCATTGCGTCAGAATGCTATGGCTTCGATCCCTATTACAACGCCGGGTTTGAAAATCAGGGCATCACCTTTGAAGAAGGCCTCTCGCTGGTCGGCAAGATCGCGCGCAAGGGCGGGCTAAGGGGCCTGAAGAACGCCGCACGCGTGGCGCTGGGTGGCAAGAAGATCCTCAAGAATGTGCCCTATTCGCTGCACATGACGCTGGATGCGCTGACCGAAGTCGTGGCCGCCGAACATACCGATCTCGCCGCCGAGATCTGCACCGATGAAGGCGGCACCGAGATGGCCAATTCCATCCCAACCGTCTTCCGCAATGCGCCGTTCGGCGGGGTGCGCACGATTCTGCTCGGCTCGCAGGGCGAGATCTGGATTCCGGTGCATGGCTACTTCCCGCTCTCCCGCGCCATCCCGGCTGCGCAGGCGACCGAACGGTTCCTGGCGGAGCGCAAGCCGCTGATGGAAAAGTGGGGCATCAAGACCAGCTATCTCACCTGCTTCTCCGGGCCGGAGTTCGTGATCGAGCCAAGCTTCTACTGGCACGACCAACTTGGCGAGTTCCGCCTTTCGCTGATCGAGCCCGAGTTTGCAGACAAGTGGCGCGATATTCCGGCTGACGAAGCCCGCCGCGCCGTGGCGCTGGGTCTGCGCGATGAGCTGCGCAACCTGTTTGACGAACTGGGCGGGCTGCACCTGCAGATCGGGAAGTACTACCCTTACCGTGAGATCATGAACAACGCAGCGCTTGGGGATGTGGTTGCGGGCGTCAAAGCGGTGGTCGATCCGGAACGGTTGATGAACCCCGGCGCGCTCGGGCTATAAGGCTGAGGCATTCAACAGGCACTGGAGCAACGTGCATGAAGTTCGGCGTTTTCCTCCCCAATGGCAGCAACGGCTACATCCCTTCCAAGGGAAGCCCGGTCTATTTGCCGACCTATCAGCACAACAAGGCGATCTCGCAGGAAGCCGAGCGCGTCGGGCTCGATTTCGTGCTGTCGATGATGAAGTTCAAAGGCTTCGGCGGGGAAACCGGCTACTGGGACGCGTGCCTTGAGAGCTTCACGCTGATGTCGGCGCTGGCAGCGGATACCAAGACGATTGGGCTGTTCCCCAGCGTCACGCTGCTCAGCGCGCATCCGCCCGTGGTGGCGCGCATGATCGCCACGATCGACGACGTGAGCGAGGGGCGCTGCGGGCTGAATATCGTAACGGGCTGGAACAAGCCGGAATACACCCAGATGGGGCTGTGGCGGGGCGATGAGTATTTCGACCGCCGCTACGACTATGCGCGCGAATATCTCACGGTTCTCAAGGACCTGTGGCGCACGGGTGAAACGAACTTCAAGGGCGAGTTCTTTTCGCTCGATGGTTGCAGCGTTTATCCGCAGCCGGGCCGCGAGATTCCCATCGTCTGCGCTGGGCAGAGCCCCAAGGGCATCGCCTTCACCGCCGAGATGGGCGACCAGAATTTCGTGATCGCGCATCCTGCAGCGCTGAAATCCATTGTCGAGAACGTGCGGGCGGCGACAGCGGCGAACAACCGCCGGGTGGGCACCTACGCGCTGATGCACATGATCGTCGCGCGCACCGATGCCGAGGCTAAGGCTCAGGCCGATGCCATCGTGGCGGGAGCCGATCACGGCGCCATCGCCAACATCATGTCGAGCGCCGCGATGGACACCAACGCCGGCGGCATTGCCGAACGCTTGAAGTCCGGACTTTCGCTGGGGCTGGAGGAAGGCAACATGGCGTTCATGGGTATCCCGGTGCTGGCCGGAAGCCCGGAGACGCTGGCGATCCGCATCGATGAGATCGCTCAGGAAACCGGGATCGATGGGATGCTGTTCAGCTGGCCCGATTTCGTCGGCGGCATCACCGATTTCGGCGAGCGGGTCATGCCGCTGCTCAAGTGCAGGAACTGATGGAATGAGCGAAGCAGGCGTAAGAAAGTCCTACGTGGACACGAGCGGCGGGCAAATTCATGTGCGCAGCATGGCTGGCGAGGGCGTGCCAGTGGTGTTCTTCCACCAGACTGCCAGCTCGGGTCAGATGTGGCTGAAGACCATGCAGCGCCTCAAGGGCGAATGGCCGATGCACGCGCTCGATACCCCCGGTTTCGGCGGCTCGTTCGATGTGCCGGAAGATCACTCGCCCTCGATGACCGAATATGTTGGCTGGTTGGGTGAGGCTGTGCGCGCGCTCGGCATCACGAAGTGCCACGTTGTGGGCCATCACACTGGCTCGTGCATCGGGGTCGAACTCGCCGCGCGTCAGCCCGATCTCGTCGCCTCGCTCACCATGATCGGCCCGGTGCCGTTGACGGCGGAAGAACGCGTCGAGTTCTCCAAGTATTACGGCGTGCCGTTTTCGCCGGTGGTTTCGGGCAGCTACCTGCTCGAAAATTGGGAATACCTGCGCCAGCTGGGCGCCCATGCCGATCCGCAACTGATCCACCGCGAAATGTGCGATCAGATGCGCGCCTATGTCGGCCGGGTGAAGAGCTACAGCGCGGTGTGGGGGCAGGATTTCCCTTCGTTTTACAAGGCGATCAAGGTACCGATGATGATCGCCGCCGCGCCGGATGATGTGCTGCATCCCTATCTGGGCCGCGCAGCCGAAATGCGCCCAGATGCCCGCGTTCTCCCGGTCGATGGCGCCAACTTCGAACCTGATCTCGATGCCGACAATTTTGCCGCTGGACTGGCGGCATTTTTGCGGGAAGTCTCGGTTTAACGTTGTTCTTCAATCTCACCAAAGGATGGATGTCATGACTGCCACTCAGGATCTGACCACCCAATTCCGCCACGGCGTGCTGCCGCAGACGACCTCGGACGAGTTTTCGCGTCAGGAGTTCGTGAAGAGCCTCAAGTTTCACCTCGCCTCCAAGGTCTCGCTGGGCAACCACGATGCCTACGAAGCGCGCGCCAAGCCGGCCTTCACCAAGGCGACCGGAACTGAACCGGAAACCTATGCCGAGATCCGCAAGGCAATGAGCGATGATCCCTATTTCAACTTCTGGAGCGCGATGCAGCGCAACAGCCAGGAGATGATGTGGAAGTCGGTGCAGATCCCGATCGAGCGTCAGCTGCCCGATCTGATCGCGGCGGCGAGCAAGTCGAACACGGCTGCAGGCACTCTGAAGCTCAATCCGGAGCTGGAAATCCCGAAGTACCACCGCGGCGTGGACATCCACTGCATGCCGGGCGGCTATCATACTGAATTCACCGCGGATGATGTCGCCAACGGCGCGGTCTACGATACCGCGGTCTACATCTATGCGATGGGCCGGATGGGGCCGCTCAACAGCGATATCGGCGATACGACGATTTCGTGGATCAAGGAAAACCACCCCGATTTCAAGCCGCGCCGCATCCTCGACATGGGCTGCACCGTGGGTCACTCCACGCTGAGCTACTGCGATGCTTTCCCCGACGCGGAAGTCTTCGGGATCGATGTCGGCGCGCCGGTTCTGCGCTATGCCCACGCCCGCGCAGAATCGATGGGCAAGACGGTTCACTTCAGCCAGCAGAATGCGGAAAGCACGGACTTTGAGGATGGCTTCTTCGATCTGATCGTGAGCCACATTCTGATCCACGAAACCAGCAATGCAGCGATGCGGCGCATCATGGCCGAGTGCAACCGCCTGCTCACCCCGGGCGGACTGGTGGTCCACGCTGAAACCCCGCCCTACCGCGATCTGCCGGCCTATGACGCGTTCATGCTTGATTGGGATACGCGCAACAACAACGAGCCCTACTGGGGTGCGTCGCACGAACTCGTGCCCGCTGATCTTGCCGGGCAAACCGGGTTCGATCCGGCAAAGGCGTTCGAAGTCTATCAGCCGAGCGCCTTCGAGGCGACCGAGCGCCGCACCAAGGTGTTCCAGGGCGGTGATTTCGGCGGCGGCGGGGCCTGGTGGCTCTGGGGCGTGCAGAAGTAAGGAACACCGAGATGGCCGAACATGTAACCCTGCAGAAGAAGGCGCGCGGCGAACGCCCGCAGTACTTCGCCGATCCCGCCATCGACAAGACGCTGGCGATCACGCTGGCGCTGGCCGGTGAGGTGGCGGTGCTGCGCGACCGGATCGACACCATCGAACGGCTGGCAGAGGCGGGCACTGCGCCCTCCCGCGCCGCCGTCGATGCCTACAAGCCGGACGCCACGGTGCGCGCCGAGCGCGATGCGTGGCGTGAAAGCTACCTCGATACGGTGCTGCGCATCATCCACCAGGAACGCGAGGAGCTGGAACAGCGCGCCGCCGATACCAAGCCCTATGCGGCTGTGATCGAGGAAGTGGTCGCGACCGAGTGAGAACGTGACGTCCGGGGCGGCATGATTGCCGCCCCGGACCACGTCAAAGGAAGTGATCGCCGCCGTTGGGGCTGAGCACCTGCCCCTGAAAATGCCGCCCGGCCTCGCTGGCGAGGAACACATAGGACGGCACGATATCGTCCACCACCGCGAGATGGCCGATGGGAATTCCGGCCTCGATCGCTGCCAGAACATCGGCGGGCACGGCATCGAGAATGGGCGTCCGCGTCGCGCCCGGCGCCACGCAATTGACCCGCACATCGCGGCTGCCGATTTCCAGCGCCAGTGAGCGGGTGAACGAGATGATCCCGCCCTTCGCTGCCGTATAGGCCGAAAGCCCCGGCGCGCCCTTGTAGGCCAGTTGCGAAGCGGTGTTGATGATCCGGCCAAACCCGGCAGCATACATGCCCGGCAGCACCGCGTGGGTCATCAGGAAGGTGCCGCGCAGGTGAATGCCGATCACGCGGTCCCACGTGGCAACCGGCAGATCCTCCACTGCCTCGCCGTGCCCGATCCCGGCATTGTTGACGAGAATGTCGATACGCCCGGCAGTTTTCAGCGCCTTGGCGACAAGCTGTTCGACCTCCGCCTCATTGGAAACGTCGGCCTGCACTGCCAGCGCCTGTGCGCCCAGTTTGCGCACCTCCTCGGCCACGGCCTCTGCCGCCGCCGCCTGATCCGGTGCAGGATAGTTCAGGATCACCCACGTAGCTCCGGCGCGGGCAAAAGCTACCGCCACGCCCGCGCCAATGCCGGAGGAACTGCCCGTGATCAGCGCAGTGCGCCCTTGGAGCGGCAAAGCGCCAGTCGTCTCTGTCATGTTCGCCGCTCCTCCAGGGATATCAGACGAGGACGTTCGCCCCGCTGAAATAGACGTAGACTTCCTGGAACTTGCCATCGCGGACGCGCCAGAAATTGGTGTTGAACAGGCTCGTGACGCTGCCGTCCTCGGCGGTCAACACCGCTTCGAAGCTGGCGGTGATGCGGCCGTTCTTCTCGTCCACCGTGCAAGTGAAGTCCTTGTGCACAATGGTGACATAGGCCCCCATGAAGCCTTCGAACATTGTGCGGATGGCCGCTTTGCCCGCGTGGCGGGTAAACTCGGTCTGCACGCAGAACAGCGCTTCCTCATGGAAGCAATCGAGCGCGGCTTCGATGTCCTTGCGGTCCACGCTGGCAAAGTACTTCTGCGTGGCCAGTTCGATCAGCTCGTCGCGGCTGAGGGTTGGTTCGTACTGCATCAGGCGTCCCCTTCCTTGAGCAGGTTGTCGCCGCTCATATAGACATAGACCCGGTGGAACTTGTCGCCCTTCAGGTAGAAGCGGTTGCAGTTCTCGTAGCGCAGCTCAGGGCCGCCATGGGGTGTGATCAGCACGGTGAACTGCGAGCAGACCGAGTTGCTGGCGGGATCGGCGGTGTGGACGAAATTGCCGTGCCAGATGTCCGAAAAATCGGCGAACAGCTTGGTGAACATGGCCCCGATAGCGGCCTTGCCATTGTGCACGGTGTTCGAGGTCACTTCGGTGAGGACCGCGTCCTCGGTGAAGCAATCGAGCACCTGATCCATCGCCTTGTTGTCGACGCCATCGAAATAGCGCTTCGTCACGATGTCTATGTAATAGGGATAAGGCAGCGCTGTCTGCCCCGCTCCCGCTTCCTGCCATTCGCTCATTGCGGATTCCTCCTTGTGGTGTTCGCGTAGACTTTGGTGTTGTTGTAAACGTGCGTCAGGCCTTGCCGAAGAGCGCCGCGCGGGCCTTTTCGTCGGGATTGCCGATCTTCATCACATCGCCCAGCACTGCCATGCCGCGCTGCACGGCGGGACGGGCTTCGATGGCATCGACCCAGCGCTTCACGTTGGGAAACTGGTCGATGTCGATGGCATGAAGGTCGCGGATGTTCGGCGCGCACCACGGATAGGTCGCCATATCGGCAAGCGAATAGTCCGCGCCGGCCAGATAGGGCCGCGTGCCAAGCACCCGGTCCACCACCCCGTAAAGCTTCACCGTCTCCCCGCAGTAGCGGTTGATGCCATATTCGATGCGTTCCGGTGCATAGCCGCGAAAGTGCCCGCACTGGCCAAACATCGGCCCGACATTGGCGCACTGGAAGAACAGCCACTGGATCACGTCAGATCGCGCCGCCGCATCGGCAGGCCAGAACTGGCCTGACTTTTCGGCAAGGTACATCAGGATCGCGCCGGATTCGAACACGGTGTGCGGCGCACCTCCCGGTCCATCATGGTCGACGATGGCCGGGATGCGCGTGTTGGGGCTGAGCGCGGCAAACTCCGGCGTATGCTGTTCGCCGGAGAGGATGTTCACAGCCTTCACCGTGTAGGCGAGGCCCATCTCCTCCAGCGCGACGGAGATCTTGTGTCCGTTCGGAGTCGGCCAGTAGTAAAGGTCGATCATGCCGATCAGGCCCCGCGCAGCGCGAGGCTGGCGGCGACGGCGGCCTGACAGGCAGCGGCGCTGTCGTCGCCCTCGAACGGCTTGTTGTAGTGCGATTGCACCGAAGGCCGTTGGATCGCTTCATCGAACCACGCCGAAAGCGCGGGGCGGCCTTCGCGCCAGTTGAAGTTGGGGTGGATCGGGTCCTTGGCTTCATAGAATTCTGCGCGGAAGCCCAGATAGCTTATCGCGTGGAGCATCGCGGCGTGGCCGACGTCGAACTCGTCCCAGCCGCCTTGCGCATCGCGCTCCAGCGAATCGAGTCCGGCGATGAACTTTGGCCAGAGCCATTCAAACAGGCCCATGTTCCACTGTTCCTTGGGCTTCCACTGCTCCATCACCATCTGCACGGTGGCCTCGAAGATCGTGTCCGAAAGCGAAAGGCGGCGCAGTGCGTCCCAGCGCTTTGGCCCCGGCGCGGGGTACATCTTGCGCGCGGTCGCCGTGCTGTCGAGGTATTCGCAGATCGCCTGGCTGGCAAAGATGACTTGGCCATCATCGGTGACCAGCGTGGGCACCTTGTCCAGTGGATTCAGCGGGCTGATATCGTAGCTGTCGCCGCAATCCTCGCCCGCGTTGTTCTTGAACGGGAAGGTCGCGATGCGCTCGAGATTGTCCCAGTGTCCGCACTCATGCGCGGTGACCAGCACCTTGTGAACGAAGGTATGGAAGGGCGAGTAGAACAGCTTCATGGTCAAAATCCTTTCGTCCAATGGTTCTTCCTATTGCGCGGCTTGTCAAGGCGGTGTTAGGGAAAGGTCCGGACCAATGAAAGGCTTCCTGCGCGATGTCCAGCTACGTTGAAGGCTTCACCGCCCCTGTCATGATGAGCGCACGCACCACCGCGCTGGTGGTGGTGGACATGCAATATGCCAGCGGCAGCCGCGAGCATGGTCTCGGCAGGCTGCTGGGGGAACAGGGCACGCTGGATAGCGCTGCCTACCGGTTCGACCGGATCGATGCGCTGCTCATTCCCAATATCGGCAAGCTGCTGGCTGCGTTCCGCGCCAATGGCACCCACATCGTGCACGTGACTGTGGGCAGCGAGCGGCCGGACTTCAGCGATGCGCCGCGCCACATGCGGCCGTTCTTCGAAGGCACCAACAACCACGCCGGCACGCGCGAGCACGAGATCGTCGATGCGCTGAAGCCGCTACCGGGCGAACCGGTGTTCAACAAGGTGACGATGGGCGCGTTCTCCTCCACGGGAATCGGCGCGCACCTCACCTCGATGGGCATCCGCGAAATCATCGTCACGGGCGTTTCGACCAACAATTGCGTGGGCATGACCGGGCAGGAAGCGGCGGACCGGGGCTTCGGCGTCGTGCTCGCGTCCGATGCTTCGGGCACCTGCAGCGATCTGATGCAGGAAGCCTACGAAAACACCTTCCGCCGTCTGTGGGGCCGGGTTGCCACCACCGACGAGATCATCGCGGAAATCGCCCAGACCACCAACGCGGGCTAACAGGGACAGAACATGGTTGCAAAGTCACTCGAAGTCAGGCCGCTGGCCGAGACATTCGGCGCCGAAGTGCTCGGCGTCACGCTGTCTGGCGATATGGACGCTGAGGTGTTCAACGAGATCAAGGCGCTCTGGCTGCGCTATGAAGTGCTGCTGTTTCGCGATCAGCAGATCGAG
>JBIPOH010000402.1:0-3176 GCA_044379435.1 Novosphingobium sp. | reverse complement strand
ACGCAGCGATGAGGACGACCGCGTGCGCGGGCTGGAAACCGGCGCGGATGACTATGTAACGAAGCCCTTCTCCCCGCGCGAACTGATTGCCCGCGTCGGCGCGGTGCTGCGCCGCGTGCGCCCGGCGCTGGCGGGAGAGACGATCACGGTCGGCGATCTCGCGCTCGATCCCACCGCGCACCGTGTGATGCGGCGCGAACAGGCGATCAAGATCGGCCCGACCGAGTTTCGCCTGCTACGCCACTTCATGGAGCATCCGGGCCGCGTCTTCTCGCGCGGGCAACTGCTCGATGCGGTCTGGGGCAGCGGCAGCGACATCGAATTGCGCACGGTGGACGTCCACATCCGCCGCCTGCGCCAGGCTATCGCAATTCCCGGCATTGCTGATCCAGTGCGCACGGTCCGCTCGGCAGGCTACGCCCTCGAAGGCGTTTGAACAGCCGTCTCAGATCCCCAGCAGGGGCGCGATGTCCAGATCCTGCACGGTGATCCAGCGGTTCACGTAGTTCGCGTAGTACAGCCAGAACAGCACCGCTGAAAGCACCGACGCGCGCAGCAGGATACGGCGCGGGTTGAAGTTTGCCGGCGCGCTCGGTGCCTGCCCCGGCACTTTGGCCACGCCGAGCTCGTCGGAGGTGCGCACGCCGAACGGCATCACCAGAAACGCCGAAAGCACCCAGAACAGCGCCCAGATTGCGATGATCGATGTCCACTTCATGATGCGTCAACCCTCTCGCAACATCACCTGAACAACCGGCTTCTTGCCCGACCAGCGCTGCGCCGCGCGCCGCACGGCCAGTCGCACTGCCTCGGCAATCGCTGCCCGGTTGCGCGCCTTCTCGCCCTTCAGCGTGCCCAGCGCCTTGGCGACATCGCCTTGCGCCTCGATCACGAACTCGTCCATGTCCTCTTCCAGCGGCAGGCCGATCGCCGCGATCTCGATGGCGGACTTGAGCTTGCCCACCGGCGAAACCGCCAGTGCTGCAACCACCACACCGCTTTCGGCCAGCTTGCGGCGCTGGCCCATCGTGCCGCCATCAGCGGGCGCGATGATATCGCCATCAAGCACCAGCCGCCCGGCGCGCACCGCAGCGATCTTCGCCGGGCCATCGGGAGCCAACCGCACCACATCGCCGTTCTTCTGGACGATCGTGCGCTTGATCCCGCTTGCCTTCCCCAGCCGCGCCTGCTCGGCCATGTGGCGCATCTCGCCGTGCACGGGCACAAGGATTTCCGGCTTGATCCAGCTGTAGAGCGCTTGCAACTCCGGGCGTCCCGGATGGCCCGAAACGTGGATCATGCCCTGCCGGTCGGTGAGGATTTCCACGCCCTTTTCCGCCAGCATGTTCTGGATGCGGCCGATGGCCAGTTCATTGCCGGGGATCTGGCGGCTGGAGAAGACCACCGCATCGCCCTTTTCGAGGCGGATGGGATGGCTGTCCGATGCGATCCGCGCCAGCGCTGCGCGTGCCTCACCCTGCCCGCCGGTCGCCAGCACCAGCACTTCGCCGCGCGGCAAGTCCATTGCTGAGTCCATCCGCACGATTTCCGGGAAATCCTTGAGGTATCCGCTGGCCTGCGCGACGCCAATGATCCGGTCGAGCGAACGCCCCGCCACGCAGAGCTGCCGCCCGGTTGCCACTGCCACTTCGGCCAGCGTCTGCAGCCGCGCCACGTTGGAGGCGAAGGTGGTGACAACCACGCGCTTGCCTTTCGGCCCCCCCACCATCTCCATCAGCCCATCGCGCACTGCGCCTTCGGAGCCGGAAGGTTTGGGATTGAACACGTTGGTCGAATCGCACACCAGCGCCAGCACACCCTCGTCGCCCACCGCAGTCAGTTCGGCCTCGGTGGCAGGAACGCCGATCAGCGGCTCGTCATCCAGCTTCCAGTCGCCGGTGTGGAACACGCGGCCATGCGGCGTCTCGATTACCAGCGCATTGCCCTCGGCGATGGAATGCGCCAGCGGCACATAGCGAATGTCGAACGGCCCGATGCTCAGCGAGCTGTCATTGGGCACGACGTTCAGCGTCACGTCCTTGGCGATTCCCGCCTCGTTCAGCTTTTCTTGCACAAGCCGCGCGGTGAAGGGCGTGGCATAGAGCGGCACGCCAAGATCGAGCGCGAAATAGGGCACCGCACCGATGTGATCCTCGTGCGCATGGGTCAGCACCACGCCGAGCAGATCGTCCCGCCGCTCCTCGATGAACGAGAGATCGGCAAACACGAGGTCGACACCCGGATAATAGGGATCGGCAAACGTCATGCCGAGATCGACCATCAGCCACTTGCCATTGCAGCCATAGAGATTGACGTTCATGCCGATCTCGCCCGATCCGCCGAGCGCGAGAAACAGCAATTCCTTACCGGGTTTCACAGCAATTCCAGTTCACCTGAGTGATTTCGAGTGAAATGGACCATTCCCAGACTCGGAAATCACGAAAAAACAAAATCTTGGCCAGAAGGCCATGACGCAGCCGCGCAAGCGATGGTCAGCGTGCGGCGACCCGTTCCGCCAGGATGGCAATGCCGTCCAGCGTGAGGTCCGTATCGACATGGTCGAAGATCGTGGTGTGCTCATCGAACAACACCGCCAGCCCGCCAGTGGCAACCACCTTCACGGGCCGTCCGATCTCGTCGCGGAGTCGCGCGATCAGGCCTTCCATCATGGCCACATAGCCCCAGAACACGCCGATCTGCATCTGATCTTCGGTGTTACGGCCAATAACGCTACGGTTGTTGCCCTGCGGCGGGGCAATGGCGATGCGCGGCAGCTTGGCCGCTGCCGTTACCAGCGCATCGAGCGAAAGATTGATGCCAGGCGCGATGATCCCGCCCTTGTAAGCACCACTGGCGTCCACGACGTCAAACGTAGTGGCGGTGCCGAAATCGACGACGATCAGATCGCCTTCATACTTGGCGTGCGCTGCAACGGTATTGACTGCGCGGTCCGCACCCAGCGAACGCGGTTGCTCGACATCGGCGACGAAGCCCCACTCCACCGGCGGCTGCCCGGCCACCAGCGGATCGATGCCGAAATACTTCTGTCCGAGCACCTGCAGATTGTGCAGCGCGCGCGGCACCACGGTGGAAATCAGGATCTGCCGCACGGACTGGGGATCAAAGCCCTGAAGCTGCATCAACTGGATCAGCCACACCGCATATTGATCAGCCGT
>JBIPOH010000401.1:0-3185 GCA_044379435.1 Novosphingobium sp. | reverse complement strand
CGTGTTGATCGCGGTCTTGCCGCCCACGCTGGAATCGACTTGTGCCAGCAGCGTTGTGGGCATCTGGATGAAGCCGCAGCCGCGCTTGACCATCGAGGCGGCAAAGCCCGTAAGATCGCCGATCACGCCGCCGCCCAGCGCAATGACGCTGTCCTTGCGCTCCACGCCCTGTTCCAGCAGCCATTCGGCAGTGCGCGCAAGGTTTTCCCAGTTCTTGGTCTGCTCACCCGCCGGGAGCACCAGCCACGCGCTGTGGATGCCTTCGGCAGCCAGCGATGCCTCGACCGGCGCGCGCCATGCGGTTGCCACGCGCTCGTCCGTCACAACCGCCACTGTGCTGCCCCGGATGAACGGGCGGCAGTGCACGCCAGCGCCTGCCAACAGCCCGGCCTCGATCCGTACGTCATAGGGCGCGCCGGCAATGTTCACGGGAATCACAGCCATGCGTCGATAGCCTTCAGAATGGCGATGACGGTCGCCTGATGCGGCTGATTGCCGCTGGTAATGTGGATGGGCGCCTCGGCATAGGCGGCCCCGCGCTCCGCCTTGAGCCGGGTCAGGATCTCGCGCGGGTTGCCCGTGCGCAGCAGCGGGCGGTTGTCCTTGCGTCCGACGCGTGCCAGCAGCGTATCGATATCGCTGTCGAGCCACACGGCAATGGCACGCTGCAGGATCAGCGCGCGGGTTTCTGGATCGGCAAAAGCGCCGCCGCCGGTGGCGAGCACGCGCCGCTCGTGTGCGCCGTCCTCGCCCACCAGACGCGCGATGACGCGCCGCTCGCCGCTGCGAAAGTAGGGCTCGCCAAACTGGGCAAAGATCTCCGGGATCGAGAGGTGCGCCGCCTTTTCGATCTCTTCGTCGGCATCGCAGAACGGCCAACCCAGCATGAGCGCCAGTTTGCGCCCCACAGTCGTCTTGCCCACGCCCATCATGCCCACCAGCACGATTGGCCGATCGATCCGCGCGGCAAGGCGCTGGATCGCGGCAGGCGAAAAGGCGGGATCATCGTGGTCCATTGCCGCGCCGCCTATAGTTGCGCTAGGGCCAATGCAAGAGCCGTGGCCATCCCCGTCAGCGGGCAAGGCGCACGACCGCGGGAGCGATATCGGTGAAAGCGCGAATTCGGGCCAATCGCGGCCGCAATGCATGGGTGACAGGGGCGGTCGCAGTGGCGTTGGCATTGGCTGGGGCATTGGCGTTTGCAATGGCTGGAGCGTGGGTGATGGGAGACAATCAGCCGGTCCGCTGGATCGAGACGCCGGTGGCTGCGCCCGTGCAGGTGGCCCGATGATCGTGCGCCGCTTCCGTTCGGCACGGGCGATGCGCCTTGGCCTGCTGGCTTTTGTCGGCGTCGGCGCGCTTTCAGGCCTCGCCGTGACGGCGCAGGAATCGCTCCTGCCGCCCGGTTTTGATGACAAGCCTGCCCCGCCGCCGCGCCGGCCCCAGACCGCGCCGCGTCCTGCCGCTTCCGCCAGTCCGGCGCCAGCCCGTGCATCGGCAGCGGGCGCAGCGCAGACCACCGTCACGGTCCAGCGGCCTGCAACGGCAGCAGCCCCGCAAGTGGTGGCCGTGCCGCAAGTGCAGCCTTTGCCCGGTGGCGCGGCTCCTGCAACAGGTGCTATTGTTGGTCCGGCTGCCGGCGCCGGCTCTGCCATGGCCGGCATCGATCCGGCCCTGATCGATGCGCTGATCGCCAGCGCCAAGCCCAAGGCCGATATTCCACCGCAGGCTCAGCGCAGCCTTGCCAAGGTCGGTTTCTTCGATGCGGCAGATGGCGGTTTTCCTGCGGTTTCGAGCCATTATCTCAACGGCCCCTACGTCGCGGGGCTGCTTTCCGGGATGCGCGGCGAAGTCGTTTCGCGCTGGGGGCACATTTTGCTGCGCCGGGCCCTGGCAAGCAGGCTCGACACACCGGTGGGCATGAACGGCGCGGACTGGGCGGCCCTGCGCGCTCAGGTTCTGCTGCGCATGGGCGAAGTCGATGCCGCCCGCGCCATGGTGCAGGAAATCGACAGCGGCTTTTATACTCGCGGGCTGGAGGATGCGGCGATGGCGAGCTACCTCGCCGCTGCCGATCCGGTTGGCCTCTGCCCGATCACCGCGCTGACCGCCGCAGGCCGCCCCGGCTGGGATTGGAGCCTGACCCGTGCGATTTGCACCGCCTTTACCGGCGGGGAGGGCGCGCCCGCGCTTGCCGTGCTTGATCAGGCGATGCGCAAGGGCACTGCCGCCAAGATCGACATCCTGCTGGCACAGAAGTTTGCCGGTGCCGCATCGCAGGGCCGCCGCGCGGTGAAGATCGAATGGGGCGGTGTAGATAGCCTGACACCGTGGCGCACCGGCCTTGCGCTGGCCACCGGGCTCGAACCGCCTGAGGCGCTGCGCCAGAAGGCAGGCGCCGCCTATGCCGTGCTGGCGGTGCGCGCGCCGATGCTGCCGCTCAGCGCCCGCGCAGCAGCGGCTGATATTGCGGCCGAACGGGGCATCCTTTCGGCAGGCGCGATGGTTGATCTCTACAGCCAGATCAACGCGCTGCCCGAACCTGACGGGACTTGGGGCCCGCTCGCCGATACGCTGCGCAGCGCCTACCTTGCCGCCAGCATGGCAGACCGGCTGACTGCCATCCGCAGCCTGTGGGGCGATGCCAGCGATCCCGACCGCGCCTACTCGCGGCTCGTGCTCACCGCCTATGCCGCAGCGCGGATCAACCCCGATGCTGAGCTGGCGGATGATGCCAAGGCGCTGATCGCCTCGATGCTGACAGCAGGGCTTGATCGCAATGCGCTGCGCTGGGCGAGCGCGGTGCCAATCGGCAGCGAGGCCTGGGCGCTGATCGCCCTGTCCGCACCGGCCAAATCGGCTGCCATCAGCGCTGATGCGCTGGGCACCTTCCAATCGGGCGATGACAGCACCGGGGGGCTGCGTTCGCGGTTCCTGCTGGCGGGGCTGATGGGGCTTGGCCGGGTTGATCCCGGCACCGCGCGCCGCTTTGCCGAAGACATCAAGCTCGATCTGAACCGCCAGACGCGCTGGACCCGCGCCATCGATGCGGCTGCCGCATCCGAGAATCCGGTGCTGGTCGCGCTGCTGGCCGGTTTTGGCATGCAAGGCAGCGGATGGGAAAAGATGACCCCGCTGCACCTCTATCACATCGTGGCCGCACTGCGCCGCGCCGGGCTGGAGGG
>JBIPOH010000084.1:0-11145 GCA_044379435.1 Novosphingobium sp. | reverse complement strand
GTGCTCGACACGGGGCTTGGCTACTTTCCGCGACATCTCGGGTCTGGCCGCGCGCTGACCTCAAAAAAGCCAATCCCCGTGTCGAGCACGGGGCGACGACGTGGAGACTGTCGGGAGTCGCGTAGAGATGACACTCCCGGCCGACTCACTCCGCCGGAAGTTCCACGCCCTCCAACGCCTCGGCTATCAACCGCCGCGTCCCCTCGATGCCATACAGCGCGATGAAGCTGCCCATGCGCGGGCCTTGGGCCGAGCCAAGCAGCGTCTCGTAGAGGGCCTTGAACCAATCGCGCAGTGCGCCGATGCCGTAGTGCGGGTCCTTGCCGATCTCGTAGACCATGGTCTGGAGGTCTTCGGCGCTCGCGCCATCTTCGGTCGCGGCGAGTTCGGCGTCGAGCGCGGCGAGGGCTGCGGCCTCGTTGGGCTCCGGCTTGCGGCGCTTCAGCGTCGGGGCGACGAAATCGCGGTTGTACGCCAGAGCAGACGTGACCAGCGCATCCAATGCAGGGTGCGCGGCAGGATCGGCGTTTTCGACGTAGTTGCCAAGGTAGGACCAGACTTGCGCCCGCGTCGCCTGCGCGCCCAGCACGCCGACGAGGTTGAGCAGGAGGCCGTACGTGACCGGGAGCGTGTCACCGTCTCCGCCGTGGTAGCCATTTGCGCGCAGCAAGTGCCAGACCGGGTTGCCGAGTTGCTGTTCGATCGGCTGGCTGGGCAGCTTTTCGCGAAAGCTCCAGTATTCATCGACAGCGCGGGGGATGATCCCGGCGTGGAGCGACTTGGCGCTCTTGGGTTCGCGGAAGAGGTAGAAGCCAAGGCTTTCCTCGCTGCCGTATTCCAGCCACTGCTCGATGGTGAGGCCGTTGCCCTTGGACTTGGAGATCTTCTCGCCGTTCTCATCGAGGAACAGCTCGTAGATCAGGCCCTCGGGGCGCTTGCCGCCCAGCACTTGCGTGATGCGGGCCGACTGGGTGACGCTGTCGGTCAAGTCCTTGCCGCACATCTCATAGTCGACGCCGAGCGCGCACCAGCGCATCGCCCAATCGACCTTCCATTGCAGCTTGGACTTGCCGCCAAGGATCGACTGGACCACCATTTCGCCCTGATCCTCAAAGCGCACGAGCCCCGCTTCGGCATCGACGACCTCGATGGGCACCTGCAGCACTTCGCCGTTCTTTTCGCTGATCGGCAGGACCGGCGAATAAGTGCGGCGGCGCTCCTCGCGCAAAGTGGGGAGCATGATCGCCATGATCGCATCGTACTTGGCGAGGACGTTCTTCAGCGCCTCGTCAAAGCCGCCGGAATTGTAGCGATCGCTCGCCGAGACGAATTCGTACTCGAAACCGAACTGGTCAAGGAATGTGCACAGCATCGCGTTGTTGTGATGCGCGAAGCTCTTGTGCGTGCCGAAGGGATCGGGAATGCGGGTGAGCGGATGGCCCAACTTTTCGGCCAGAACAGCCTTGTTGGGCACGTTGTCCGGCACCTTGCGCAACCCGTCCATGTCATCCGAAAAGGCCACAAGGCGCGTCGGATGGGCGGCCCCCGTTTCTTTGGCGGTGAGCGTTTCATAAGCGCGGCGCACGAGCGTGGTGCGCAGCACTTCCTGGAAGGTGCCGATATGCGGCAGGCCCGAGGGGCCATAGCCCGTCTCGAACAGCACGGGGACGAGATCACCGTTCGCATCGCGCTTGCCGCCGGGGAAGCGTTTGACCAGCTTGCGCGCTTCCTCGAACGGCCAGGCCTTGGAGGTCTGGGCGGCGGTGAACACGTCGAGCGGGGCGGGGTTTTCTGCGTTTTCCATAGCGCTGACCCTTTTGCGGATGGCCCCCTTCAGCGCAAGGAAAAGCTTGTGCGGCGGGCAGCGGGGTCGCTACCGATGGGGAAAGAAGGATCGGGAGAGGTTATGGAATACGATGAGGTCATGCTCGGTCGGCGCAGCATCCGGGGCTACAAGCCCGATCCGGTGCCACAGAAGCTGATCGAGGAAATCTTGGCAATCGCGATGCGCGCGCCGACTTCGATGAACACCCAGCCGTGGAACTTCTACGTGATCACCGGCGAGCCGCTGGCGCGCATCCGGCAGGGCAATACCGAGCGCATTCTGGCGGGCGTGCCGGATAGCCGCGAGTTTCGCCGGGGCGAGGCGTTTGCGGGCGTACACCGCGAGCGGCAGATTGGCGTGGCCAAGCAACTGTTTTCCGCGATGGGCATCGCGCGTGACAACGCCGAGCAGCGTCAGGACTGGGTGCTGCGCGGTTTCCGCCAGTTCGATGCGCCGGTCTGCGTGATCGTGACGTATGACAAAGTGCTTTCGGGCAGCGACGATACCCCGTTCGATTGCGGCGGCGTGGTCAATGCGCTGGTCAACGCGGCATGGTCGCGCGGGCTGGGCACGGTGATCAACAGCCAGGGGATCATGCAGAGCCCGGTGGTGCGCGAACACGCCGGAATCGCGGACGATCAGGTGATCATGAAGAGCATTGCGCTGGGCTGGCCGGATGATAGCTTCCCGGCCAATGCGGTTGTCTCTGAGCGCAAGTCAGTCGCGGAAGCAGCGACGTTCGTAGGGTTTTCTGAGGCCTGAACCGGCTTGACCGGACAGGCCCTCCCCCGGCCCCTCCCGCAGGCGGGAGGGGAGTTAGGCGCTTACTTCAGCAGCGAGAGCACGTTCTGCTGGGCTTGATTGGCCTGCGCGATCATCGCGGTGGAGGCCTGGCTCAGGATCTGGGCCTTGGCCATCGCAGTTGTTTCCGCCGAATAATCGGTGTCGAGAATGCGGCTGCGCGCGTCCGACAGGTTCGTCACGTTATCGGTAAGGTTGTTGATCACCGATTCCAGCCGGTTCTGACCCGAGCCGAATTCGGCGCGCGCGGCGTTGATCGCGGTGAGCGAGTCGTCGACGTTGTCCATCGTCGTGCCTGCCAGCGTGGCGGTGCTGACATCAATCGCCTGAGGGGCCGTCGCCGGGTCATAGATCGTGTTGGTGCCGCCAAACAGCTTTGTGCCGTCGATCGCCTTGCTGCGCAAATCCACGGTGTCGGTGGTGTTGCTGCCGGTCTGAATCGAGAACGTGGCGTCGTCCGAACCATCGACCGCAGGAGCCGCGCCGACGACGGTGAACAGCTTGGTGCCGTTGAACGTGGTCTTCTCCAGCACTTCACTGATCTGCGAGGTGAGGTTGGCCACTTCGGACTGCATCGAGGTGCGGTCGGTGTCGGTATAGGTCGCCGACTTGGCCTGAATGGCGAGTTCGCGGATGCGCTGCAGCATCGCGGTCACTTCATTCAGCGCGCCGTCGGCGGTCTGCGCGAAGCTGATCCCGTCGTTGGCATTGCGGATGCCCTGCCCCATGCCCTTGATCTGGCTGGTCATGGTGGTGGTGATCGCAAGGCCCGCCGCATCGTCCTTGGCGCCGTTGATGCGGCGGCCAGTCGAAAGGCGCTCCATCGCGACGCCCGCCATCTTCGAGGCGGAATTGGACGCGTTCGACGCGCGGATCGCGCTGATATTGGTATTGATGACTGCCATGATCCCATTCTCCACTATGGGCCGAAGCGTGGGGCTCCGTTCATGTCCCGAAAGGCCAGTACGGCCGAACCTTGCCGGGTTTAAGGCATCCACCCTGCAAGCCGGTGTGAAGAGCATGGGGAAAACCACGTAAGGGTGCGGGTTGCTCCTTGCGGGTCTTTCCTTTCTAGTGGCCTGGCCATGTCTGCCCCCCCTCCACCCGCTCTCTCTCTGGCCGCGATCCACGCCAGCCATAGCGGCTGCTGGCTGCGCGATCATCTGGGCACGCGGCCCGTGGGCAAGGGCGAGGCGATCATGGCAGCGGCCGATACCCCGCTGCTGATGCTGAACGCGCCGCTGGTGGCAAGCAGGCTGGGCTATCCCGATCTTTCCGGGCTCGATCTTCTGGAGCTTTACGCCTTCATCCACCCGGCGCGGTTCGTGGTGCCGACGCCAAAAGGGCTGGCGCAGGCGCTGGGGCTGGCCGAGCCTGCCAGCGACGACGGCGTGCCCGCGCTGCTGCAGGCAGCGGCACAGGCCCTGCTCGCCATCTGCGAAAACCCGGCCTGGGCCGAGCGCGAAGGGGCGTGGAGCGCGCTGCAATCGCTGGTGCGGATGCGCTGGCCCTGGGCCGGGCTGCTCGCCCCCCGTATCGCCCAGCCGCAAAAGGCCGAGCGCTGGCTGTTTGCGCGCCTGCCCGAATGGGAAGAAGCGCCCGAACGGCCCCAGCCTGCGCAGATCGTGCTGGAGGGCGAGGCGATCACCGCGCGGCTGGCGCAGCTGACCGGCGCGGATGCCGAAGCGCGGCCCGCGCAGCAGGCCTATGCGCGGGCAGCAGGCGCCATGTTCGGCCCGCGCGGGGCACAGCGCCAGCCGCACATCGTGCTGGCGCAGGCAGGCACCGGCACGGGCAAGACCTTCGGTTATCTAGCGCCTGCCTCGCTCTGGGCAGAGCAATCGGGCGGCACGGTGTGGGTTTCGACCTATACCAAGGCGCTGCAGCGGCAATTGCGGCGCGAAAGCCGCGCAGCCTTCCCGCCGGAGCGCGCGGGGCGGACAGGACCGCCCGTGGTGGTGCGCAAGGGGCGCGAGAACTACTTGTGCCTGCTCAATCTGGAAGACGCGCTGCAGGGCGGTTTCACCGGGCGGCCCGCGATCATGGCGCAGCTTGTTGCGCGCTGGGCAGCCTATAGCCAAGACGGCGACATGATCGGCGGGGATCTCCCCGGCTGGCTCGGCACACTGTTTCGCAAGCGCGGGATCACCGCGCTCACCGACCAGCGCGGTGAATGCGTCTATGCCGGGTGCCCGCACTTCCGCAAATGCTTCATCGAGCGCGCGGCGCGGGCTTCGGCGGGGGCGGAGCTGGTGATCGCCAACCACGCGCTGGTGATGATCAACGCCGCCCGCGCGCGCGAGCCTTCGCAGCGCCCCACGCGGATCGTGTTCGACGAAGGTCACCACGTGTTCGATGCAGCCGACAGCACCTTTGCCGCCGCGCTGACCGGCGCGGAAACGGTGGAGCTGCGGCGCTGGGTGATTGGCCCCGAAGGCACATCGCGCGGGCGGCGGCGGGGCCTTGCCGCGCGGCTGGCGGACCTGGCCAGCTATGACGACGACGGCGCGCGCGCGATTGCCGATGCGCGCGAGGCGGCAAGCACCCTGCCCGGCGATGGCTGGCTGGCGCGGGTGGTGGAAGGCGCGCCGTTCGGCCCGCTGGAGGACCTGCTGGCCGAGACGCGCGCGCTCGTCCTCGCCCGCGACGAAAGCGGCGGTCAGGAAGCAGGCTATGGGCTGGAAACCGAGGCGGCACAGCTGGGCGGTGCCTTCATCGAAGTGGCGGGCCGCGCGCAGGAAGCGCTGGAAGGGCTGCGCCAGCCGCTGATGCGCCTTGCGCTGCGGCTGGAAGCGCTGATCGAAGAAGGGCCGGACTGGCTGGACGGCGCAGCGCGCGCACGCATCGAAGGCGCGCGCGGGGCCATTGGCTGGCGCACCGATCTGCTGGCCAGCTGGATCGGGCTGCTGGCGCGGCTGGGCGGCCCGGGTGATCCCGAATTCGTCGACTGGCTGGCGCTGGAGCGGTCAGAGGGCCGCGAATGGGATATCGGGCTGCACCGGCGCTATCTCGATCCAATGAAGCCCTTTGCCGAAACCGTGCTGGCGGGCGCGCACGGGGTGATGATGACCTCCGCGACGCTGTCGGACGGCATGGAAACGCAGAGCGGCGACTGGACGAGCGCGGTGGAGCGCAGCGGCGCGCCACATCTGGATGTGCGGCCGCACCTGTTCGCCGCGCCCAGCCCGTTCGACTATGCAAAGAATGCCGAAGTGCTGATCGTGACCGATGTGCCGCGCGGCGATATTCCCGCGCTCGCCAATGCCTATGGGCGGCTGATCGAAGCTTCGGGCGGCGGCGCGCTGGGGCTGTTCACCGCGATCCGGCGGCTGCGCGCGGTCTATGGCCGGATTGCCGACCGGCTGGCGCGCGGCGGGCTGCCGCTGTTTGCCCAGCATGTCGATCCCATCGATACCGGCACTCTGGTTGATATCTTCCGCGATGATCCGCGTGCCTCGCTGCTCGGCACCGATGCGCTGCGCGACGGGGTGGATGTGCCGGGCCATTCGCTGCGGCTGGTGGTGATGGAGCAAGTGCCCTGGCCCAAGCCTTCAATCCTCCACCGCGCACGGCGGCTGGCCCATGCCGAAAAGTTCGGAAGCGGCGGGAGCAGCAGTGGAGGGCAGGCGCACGACGACCGCATCATCCGTGCGCGCCTCGCGCAGGCATTTGGCCGGCTGATCCGCACCGGCACCGACCGGGGGCACTTCGTGGTGCTGTCGTCCGCCTTCCCCTCACGGCTGCTCAGCGCGTTTCCGGCCGGAACGCCGGTGCGCCGCGTTACGCTCGATGCGGCTTTACAAAGCGTGGCGAGCCGTGTTTCTGAAGGCGGCGGCGCGCCTGCGCCGAGCCTGATTGACGAGAGCCGCGCTTGAAAACACTCGCACTTCTGCGCCACGCCAAGTCCGACTGGTCGGACGCGCGGGCGCGCGATTTCGACCGGCCGCTCAACGAACGGGGGGTGCGCGGTGCGCGCGCGATGGGCGAGCACATCAAGAGCACCTGCCTGCGCTTCGAGCGCATCCTCGCCTCGCCCGCCGTGCGCGTGGCCGAGACGATCGAGGAAGCCTGCAAGGCCTGGGGGCACACTTTCCCGGTGGAATGGGACCGGCGCATCTATCTTGCGAGTTCGGCGACGCTGATCGACCTGCTGCGCGAGATATCGGGCGAGCCGGAAAGCGTGCTGATGATCGGCCACAATCCGGGGCTGGAGGACCTGATCTTCGACCTCGTGCCCGATGACGGCACCAGCCCGCTGCGCGAAGAGGTGGAAGTGAAGTTCCCCACCGCGACCTTCGCGGTCATGGAACTGGCCATCGAACGCTGGGCGGATCTGGAGGAGCGCTGCGCCAAGCTGGTCGCCATGAAGCGCCCGCGCGATCTTGACCCGGCATTGGGACCGACATTGAACGATTAAGCGCCCGCTCAGTCTTCCAGCGCGGCAACCAGCCTGTGGCGGACGGTTTCGAGATGGCGGCGCAGAATGCGAATCGCGGAGATGATTTCATCCTGCGCGGGCATCGCTACGGCGGGCTGAGGACGTTCGGCTTCTGCCGGCGGCATGGCCGCAGCCGCTCCGGCCTTGGCCGAAAGCGCCTGGCGCGCGCCGCGGATCGTATAGCCTTCCCGGTGGAGGAGCTGGTCGATGCGCACGAGGAGCGCCACGTCTTCGGGGCGGTAGTAGCGGCGACCGCCCGCACGGGTGAGCGGCTTCAGCATCGGGAACTGCTCTTCCCAATAGCGCAGGACATGCTGTTTCACGCCAAGCGCGCGCGCCACTTCGCCAATGGTGCGCAGGGCACCCGGTTCCTTGCCGTCAGCGAAGGCCGGAGTGCGGCTCTGCGCGGGTGCAGGCGTGTCAACTGCTGGCAGCGATCCTGTCCTTCAACATCTGGCTCGCGCGGAAGGTCATGACCCGGCGCGAGGTGATCGGCACTTCCACGCCGGTCTTGGGGTTGCGGCCAACCCGCTCCGCCTTATCGCGTAGCAGAAAAGTTCCGAACCCCGAAATCTTCACATTCTCGCCCACAGCGAGCGCCTCGCACATGTGATCGAGGATGGCCTCGACCATGCCGAGCGAGTCGGCCCGCGAGAGCCCCACGCGGCGATTGATGCTTTCTGCAAGATCTGCGCGAGTAAGAGTCCCCACTGAACGCATCCCCGATTCCCCCGATACCAAAGAGACAAGTTAGCTTGACACAATACAGTGTCCGCTGCGCTTTACAATCTGGTTTATGAGATATTTTATCGCTCAATGCATTGGTCTGCAACGAAAACTGTGCAGGTAACATATCCGGATCGGCGAGATCACACCCGGACGAGGCTGGCTCCCCAGGTGAATCCGCCGCCCATCGCCTCGAACATCACGAGGTCTCCGGGCTTGATCCGCCCGTCGCGGACTGCCGTATCGAACGCCAGCGGCACCGATGCGGCGCTGGTATTGGCGTGGCGATCGACGGTGATCACCACCTTCTCGGGCGGCAGGCCAAGCTTGCGCGCGGTGGCGTCGAGAATCCGGGCATTGGCCTGGTGCGGCACCACCCAATCAACATCGCCTGCGGCCTGCCCCGCCGCATCGAGCACTTCTTCCAGCACCGCCGCCAGATTGACCACGGCATGGCGGAATACCTCACGGCCCTTCATGCGCACTTTGCCCACGGTGCCGGTGCTCGATGGCCCACCGTCCGTGTAGAGCAGATCGCGCTGTGCACCGTCGGCGTGGAGCCGCGTCTCCAGAATGCCGGGCGCATACGGATCGCTCGCGTCGACGTCGACTGCTTCGAGCACGACCGCGCCCGCGCCGTCGCCGAACAGGACGCAGGTGGTGCGGTCTTCCCAATCGAGCAGGCGGCTCATCGTTTCCGCGCCAATCACCAGCGCCCGCTTCGCCGCGCCCGTGCGCAGCAGCGCATCTGCGGTGGCGAGGCCATAGAGAAAGCCCGAACAGACCGCCGCAACATCGAACGCGATGCCGCCGGGGCGGCAGCCCAGCGCGTGCTGCACGGTGGTCGCGGTGGCCGGGAACGTCTGGTCCGGACTGCAGGTGCCGAGCACGATCAGGTCGATCTCGCCCGGTTCGATGCCTGCCGCCTCCAGCGCCTTGCGCGCGGCCTCGGTCGCCAGCGTGCCGGTGGTTTCCCCTTCGCCTGCGATATAGCGGTTGCGAATGCCGGTGCGCTCGACGATCCACTCGTCGGTCGTATCGACGAGGGAGGCCATTTCGGCGTTCGGAACAGCGCGCGCGGGCAGCGCGGAACCGCTGCCCCGAATGACTGAACGCAGCGTCATGCCGAAGCTCCCGGATTTTCAGGCGGCGTCCGCCCGCGCGTGGCCGTGCCCCGAACCGCGTCCAACCCGGCATTGGCAAGATCCGCCGCGATCCGCTCGGTCAGTCGTTCGGACAGGAGCCGCGCGGTGACCGCAACGGCATGGGCCACGCCAAGCGCGGACGCACTCCCGTGGCTTTTGACGACCACGCCGCCAAGGCCAAGGAACACGGCGCCGTTGTGATTGTTGGGATCGAGATGATGCTTGAGCAACTCGGTCGCCGGTCTGGAAATGAGGAAGCCGAACTTCGAGCGCAGCGAACTGGAGAAGCTGCGGCGCAGCAGATCCGCCACGAAGCGCGCCGCACCTTCCATCGCCTTCAGCGCACTGTTGCCAGTGAACCCGTCCGTCACCACCACATCGATATCGCCGCGCGAGATCTTGTCCGCCTCGGTGAAGCCGTCGAACCGGAAGGCGAGCGCTTCCCCCGCCTCCTTGAGCATGGCGGCCGCATCGCGCAGCTCGTCGGTGCCCTTGATCTCTTCGGTGCCGATGTTGAGCAGACGCACGCGCGGTTCGGCGAGGCCATGGACGATGCGGGCATACGCCGCGCCCATGATGGCGAACTGCACCAGATTGCGGGCATCGCATTCGGTATTGGCACCGAGATCGAGCATGACCAGATCGTGATCGCCCAGCGTGGGCAGAAGCGCCGCAAGCGCAGGCCGGTCGATCCCCGGCATCGTGCGCAGCGCAACCTTCGACATGGCCATGAGCGCGCCGGTATTGCCAGCGCTGACCGCAGCACCGGCCTCGCCGCTCTTCACCGCCTGGATGGCAAGGCCCATCGACGTGGTGCGCGCACGGCGTAACGCCTGAGTCGGCTTTTCCTCGCCGGAAACGACATCAGGCGCATGGAGGATTTCGGAAGCGGCGCGCAGGTTGGGATGCGCTTCAAGAGCAGTCTTGATCGCAGGCTCATCCCCGACAAGCAGGAACTTGAACTGCTCATGCTGGCGACGTGCGAGTGCCGCGCCCTCTATCATGACGCGCACGCCCACATCGCCGCCCATCGCATCTATAGCGATACGCGGCAAAGCCATGATCCGGCTGTCTCCCCCTCAGCCGGAATCAGAGACCGACGGCGATGATCTCGCGGCCGTTGTAGTGCCCACAGGCACCGCACAGCATGTGCGGGCGCTTCAGCTCACCGCAGTTGGAGCATTCGTGGAAGGCATCAACCTTCAGCGCATCGTGGCTGCGACGCATGCCCCGGCGGGAGGGCGAGGTCTTTCTTTTGGGGACGGCCATTGCGGCACCTGTTCCTGATCTTGAAGTCGTCTACGGGCTAGCGCGATAAGCAATACCAGCCCCATGCACAACCCCTGTCCAAGCGCCTTTCAATGGCGGCCCGGCGGAAGTTCAGCAGCAAGCTGGAATCGCCAATCACGGGCGAAGGCGCGCCTATACGGAATTCTGGATGCTTTGCAAGCGCGGGGAGGCTAGGAGAGCCGCAGGGTGTGATAACAAAACCCAAAAGGGGGATACATTGATAATGACTTTGCCCACTACGCTTAGCGCCGTTGCCGCAGCCGCGCTGATCAATATCTGGCTCTCGATCCGCTGCGGCCAGGTCCGCACTGCCGAAAAGGTTTCGGTTGGCGATGGCGGAAACGACAAGCTGATCCGGCGCATGCGCGCGCACGCCAACTTCATCGAGAACGCGCCGATCGTCCTGGTCATGATCGCTGCACTGGAGTTCGCGCATCCAGCCAGCGCAGCGCTGGCAGCCGTGGCCGGCGTGTTCATGCTGGGCCGCGTGGCACATGGCCTTGGCATGGACGGCGGCAGCCTTGGCGTGGGCCGCATGATCGGCACGATCATTACGCTGCTCACCCAGCTTGGCCTTGCCATTTGGGCGATCATGAGCGCGCTGGCCTGAGCGTTTGAAGCAAAACTCGCAAAAAGCGAGTTTTGGTGCGGTACCGGCCCGCTCCCCCACCCGGCCACCCATAGCGTACAATTCCGTTGGGTGGCCGGGCGGGGGAGCGGGCCGGTACCGCACAATCCGAACCGAAGGTTCGGATCAGCAGAAGCCTTACTGCATCAAGTTGTAATCGCTGACGAAGCTGTTGGTCTGACGTTCCCGGCCGAAGGTGCTGTTCGGCCCGTGGCCGGGAACGAACATGATGTCATTGCCGAGCGGCCAGAGCTTTTCGGTGATCGAGGCGATCAGCTCGGCATGATTGCCC
>JBIPOH010000399.1:0-3206 GCA_044379435.1 Novosphingobium sp. | reverse complement strand
ATCGCCCGCTTGCTCGATGCGGACCTGTTCATCTCGGTCCACGCCGATTCCGCCGGGGAGCGCGATGATGTCAGCGGGGCGAGCATCTACACCCTGTCCGATGAAGCATCGAGCGAGGCGGCGGCGCGCTTTGCCGCCCGCGAAAACGATGCGGACCGATTGAATGGCATCACGATTGATGGGCAGAGCGCGGCGGTCAGCACGATCCTGGTCGAACTCTCGCAGCAGCGCACGCAGGAAGACGCGCTCGATTTTGCCGGCCTGGTCCTGCGTGAAGGTGAGCGCAAACTGGCCTTCGTCCCCAAGCCCAAGCGCGCTGCCGGGCTTGCCGTGCTGCGCGCGCCCGATGTGCCGTCGGTCCTGTTTGAAAGCGGCTTTGTCACCAACCTTACCGATCGTGCGCGGCTGACCACGGCTGAGGGGCGGGCCGAATATGCCGGCGTGCTGGCGCGCGCGATCCGGGTCTATTTCGCGCGGCGCAGCGCTCCTGCGGCGGACGGCGAATAGGATGGGAAATCGGCTAGCTTTCGCCAATCCCCGCGTGCTAGTTGCCGCGCGTCCATGACTGAGCCGACCGCCTCACCTGTCGCCGAACCCGGCGCGCCCTCCACCTGGGCTTACCTGCGCTACCGCGTGAACCGCGATCTCGGCGGCGCGCTGGCGTGGTTTCGTGAGCGTTGGCGGCAGAGCTTCTGGTTCAAGCTGGTCGCGGGCGCATTCGGCCTGTTCCTGGCACTTTGGATCGCGGTGTTCGTGTGGCTGGCGAGCGACCTGCCCGAAGCCGAGGCGCTGCTGACCTATGAAACCCCGCTCCCAACGGTCGTGCGCGGCTATGACGGCGAAATCGTCCATACCTATGCGCGGGAACGGCGGGTGCAGCTGCAATATGCCGATTTCCCGCAAAAGCTGATCGAATCCTACCTCGCAGCCGAGGACAAGACCTTCTTCAGCCACGGCGGGGTCGATTTCTTCGGCACGGCCAATGCGGTGTTCGATTACGCCACCAAGTTCGGCTCAGGCGAGCGTGCGGTCGGCGGGTCGACCATCACCCAGCAGGTCGCCAAGAACCTGCTGCTCGGCGACGAGTACTCGGTCACACGCAAGCTCAAGGAAATGATCCTCGCCGGACGCATCGAACAGGTGCTGACCAAGCAGGAAATCCTGGAGCTCTACCTCAACGAAATCCCGCTCGGTCGGCGCAGCTTTGGCGTGCAGGCGGCATCGCGTGCCTATTTCGACAAGGATGTCGACGCGCTTGAACTGCACGAGATGGCCTTCCTTGCGATCCTCCCGAAGGCGCCGGAACGCTATGGCCGCAAGGGTCAGGAAGATGCCGCGCTGGAACGGCGCAATTTCGTGCTCGGCCAGATGGAAGAGAACGGTTTCATCACCGGCTCGCAGCGCCGGGCGGCTGCGGCGCAGCCCCTGGGCCTCGTCACCCAGCGGCGTGAGCGCAGTGTCGATGCGGGCTACTTTCTCGAAGAGGTCCGCCGCGAACTGATCACGCGGTTTGGTGAGACGGCTGAGACCGGGCCAAATTCGGTCTATGCAGGCGGGCTGTGGGTGCGCACTTCGCTTGATCCGCAGATGCAGACGGCCGCTCGCGATGCGCTGCGCGAAGGCTTGCTGCGCTATCATGGCGGGCGCGCGTGGGCGGGGCCGATTGCGACACTCGATGTCAGTGCCGGCAATTGGGCGAGCCAGCTGCAAAGCTCGCCGCTCGGCATCAGTTACAAGGACTGGCGCGTTGGTGTTGTCACCAGCCGCAGCGGGCAATCGGCGCGGATCGGCTTTGCCGATGGCAAGGAGGCGCCGCTTGGCAATCTGCCCAACGCGCTGAAGGCAGGCGATGTGATCGCGGCCAGCCCGTCGGGCAATGGCTGGAATGTGCGCACGATCCCTGAAGCGCAGGGCGCGCTGGTGGTTGAGAGCGCACAGACCGGCCGGGTGCTGGCGATGCAGGGCGGGTTTGATCACCGCCTGTCGGACTTCAACCGCGCCACCCAGGCAATGCGTCAGCCGGGTTCGACCATCAAGCCCTTCGTCTATGCCGCCGGGCTCGATACCGGCATGACTCCCTCGACCCAGGTCGATAATAATCGCTTCTGCTATTATCAGGGCGCCAATCTCGGCGAGAAGTGCATTCGCGGTTCGGGCAGCGGCGGACAACATCCGATGCGCTTCGGACTTGAGCAGTCGCAGAACATCATGACCGTGCAGATCGGCATGACGGCGGGCATGAACAATGTTGTCAAAGGCATCGAGAAGATCGGGATCGGCAAGTTCCCGGCCTATCCTTCGACAGCGCTGGGCGCAGGCGAGACGACGCTGGTCAAGATGGTTGCTGCTTATAGCGCGCTCGCCAATCATGGGCGGCTCAATCCGCCGACCGTGATCGACTATGTGCAGGACCGTCGCGGCAAGGTGCTGTGGCGCGCTGACAACCGCGATTGCCGCGGCTGCAACATGGCGAAATGGGATGGCAAACCGATGCCGCGCTTTGGCGTGCGCGGCGCGCAGGCGATGGACGCGCGCACCGCGTTTCAGGTGATGCACATGCTGCGCGGCGCGGTCAGCCGCGGGACGGCGACGGTGCTCAATCCGCTCAATCTGCCGCTGTTCGGCAAGACCGGCACCACCACGGGCCCCAAGGACGTGTGGTTCATCGGCGGCACGCAGCAGATGATCGCTGGCGCCTACATTGGTTTCGACCAACCCCGGAACATGGGCGGCTATGCCTTTGGCGGCACGATTGCCGCGCCGATCATCAAGAGCCTGATCGAGAAGACCAAGCCCAAGTGGTCTGACCTTCCTGCCGTCGCGCCTGCTGGTGTCCGCATGGTGCGGGTCGACCGCCGCTCGGGCAAGCGCGTGTTCGATGGCTGGCCGACAGACGACCCGCGCTCCGCGATCATCTGGGAAGCCTTCAAACCCGACACTGAGCCAGAGCGTTACACCCGGCAGGACGCGATCGCGGCCAAGCGCAATGAAATCCTCGCGCTGATCCGCGCCGGGCGGCAGAATGCCGAGAGCGCAGTGGTTGACGAGCCTGCTCCGGATGCGGTCGAATTCATTGATGAAGGCGGGGTTGACTGATCTTGCGTGGAACCGGTCGCGGGGCTGGCGGGTTAGTGTGCCATGACCAGCACCCGGACCCGCTTCACCCCCTTCGCCGCGCTTGCCCTGATCGGGCTCGCCGCGATGAC
>JBIPOH010000398.1:0-3215 GCA_044379435.1 Novosphingobium sp. | reverse complement strand
CAACGCGAACAGGATCATCGATATCAGCCAGAGCCGGAACCAGGCTTGCCAGAAAGGGCGCATGCAGGGGGTCTCCTCAGATTCCGGAGCTTGGTGCAGAAGCCTTGGCGCGCGATCAATTACCTCGGGAGTTATTGAATCTGCCCCACCGCCCTGCAAAACTCCCAGCATGAACATCGGCCTTGAGGGATTCCCGCGCCTGCTGCGCGAATGGCGGCAGAAGCGGCGCTGGTCGCAGCTCGATCTGGCGCTTACTTCGGGCGTATCCCAGCGCCATATCAGTTTTCTGGAATCCGCCCGGGCCAATCCCAGCCGGGCCATGATCCTGAAGTTGAGCGAAGCGCTGGAAGTGCCGCTGCGCGAACGCAACCTGTGGCTGACGGCGGCAGGCTTCGCGCCGCTCTACGCCGCGCGCACGCTGGACGATCCGCAGATGGCGCAAGTCATGGGTGCGGTGCGGATGATGCTCGCGGCACACGAGCCGTTTCCCGCGCTGGCGCTCGACCGGGCGTGGAATGTCCTCATGGCCAACCGGCCGTTCGAGGTGTTGGTGTCACTGCTTGGCGCCGATATCTGGGCGCGCGTGGCCAGTCCGGGCGCGGCTGGCACCGAACGCAACCTGATGCGCCTGTTCTTTCACCCGCAAGGCATCCGCCCGCTGATCACCAACTGGTCTGCCGTCGGTCCATTGCTGTGGCAGCGCGCCACGCGGGAAGCCCATGCGCTGGGCGGCAACGACATGCAGGCAGTTCTCGAGGAACTCGCCCCGTTCCAGGAGGCCGAGATCCTCTGGTCAGCGATGGAAAGCACGATTCTGCCCGTGGTGCCCTTCAAGCTGGCGGCCGCCGGTCAGGCGCTCTCGCTCTTCGCGGTCATCGCCACGTTCGGAACCGCGCAGGACGTGACGACCGACGAATTGCGCATCGAAACGCTGTTTCCCGCCGATGCAGAAACCGAAGCCCTGTTTCGCGCGATCACGCTGCCGCCCGCGCCGCCCGCGTACCCTGCGGCATAACCTCCCGCGTAATTGGCAGCATTCCTTCGGCCCTGCATCATGGCCCCGCTCGGACAGGAAAGGGAAAACCCATGCAACCCATAGAAACCGTGAAGGCCTTCATGAAGGCTATGGAACCGCTCGATTACGACACCGCGCTGCAGTTCGTGGCGGATGACTGCGCCTATACCAACCCGCCGCCCATCGGCATGGTGACTGGCCCGGCCGGCGTGCGCGCGGTGCTGGAGCCGTTCTTTGCGCCGACGCTGGAGAACGAGTTCCGGATCTTGCGCGAACTGGCGTCCGGCTCGCTGGTCATGCTCGAACGGCTGGACCGGCACCGGCTGGCCGACAAGTGGGTCGAGCTTCCGGTGACCGGGGTCTATGAAGTGCACGATGGCCGGATCACGTACTGGCGCGACTATTTCGACGCAGCGACGATCCTCTCGCAGTGGCCCGCCGGGTAGCGGACATGCAAAGGGGCTGGCGAACAAGTGGCCGCCAGCCCCCCAGGATGTGCGTTACGCCGGATCAGCGGATGCGGATGGGCATGTAGACCGGCGGCTGGCCGCGCCGCTGGATGCGCAGTAGAACCGCCTCGCGGTTTTCAGTCTTGGCCTGGCCCACGATGGCTTCAAGATCGGCAGCGGTGACCACCGGCTTGTAGTTGGCCGAAAGCACGATATCGCCGCGCTGAAGGCCCTTGGCTGCCGCGTCAGCCGATGCGTCGACCGCCGTGATCACCACGCCCTTGGTATCCTCGCTCGCGCCAAGCTGGCGGGCGATCTGCGGGGTGATCGGAATGGCGGCAATGCCCAGTGCCTGCTGCACCACAGGCCCGGCGGGCTTGCTCGGCTTGCCCTGGCCGCCGAAGCCCTCGTCATCGCCTTGCTGGGCATCGGGATCGAAGGTCTGCTGGGCCAGCTCTTCCTCGCTCGGCCGCTTGCCGACAACGGCCTGCACCGTGAGGCGCTGGCCATTGCGGATCAGATCGATGGGGATGCGCTTGCCCGGCGCCGTGTTGGCCACGATGAACGACAGCGTCTGGTCGGGCGTCACGTCCTTGCCGTCCACGCGCACCACCACGTCGCCCGGCTGCATCCCGGCCTTGGCCGCGCCCTGTCCGGGCTCGACCGACTGGATGAATTCGCCGCGGTTCTTGGCAAGGCCGAGGCTGGCGGCAAGATCATCCGAAAGCTGCTGGATGCGCACGCCCAGATACCCGCGCTCGATCGCCTGACCGCTGCGCAGCTTTTCCACGATGGGCGCGGCGATTTCGGCAGGGATGGCAAAGCCGATGCCGACGCTGCCCCCGGTGGGCGAGAAGATCGCGTTGTTGATGCCGATCACGTTGCCGGCCATGTCGAACATCGGGCCGCCCGAATTGCCCCGGTTGATCGAAGCGTCAGTCTGCAGGTAGCGGTCGTAGGCCGAACCCGAACCGGTGTTGCGATACACCGCCGAGATGATCCCGCTGGTCACCGTGCCGCCAAGGCCGAACGGATTGCCGATGGCGATGATCCAGTCGCCCACGCGGGCATTGCGCGAATCGCCGAACTTCACGAACGGAAACGGCTTGGTGCCGCTGATCTTCAGCACGGCAAGATCCGATGCCGCATCGCGCCCGATCAGCTTGGCCGGATAGTCCGTGCCATCGGTCATCGTCACCGTGATCGATTCGATCTCGCCCTGCCCGTCGGCAGTGATCACGTGATTGTTCGTCACCACATAACCATCGGCAGAGATGACGAAGCCCGAACCGAGCGACTGCGCCTCGCGCGTCTGCGGCTGGCCGCCACCCTGCCCGCCGCCGAAAAGATCACCGAACGGGGTTCCGGCAAAGGGATTGTTGTTCTGCACCTTCACGCGCTGGCGGGTGGAGATGTTGACCACAGCCGGCTGGAGCTGCTGGGTGAGGTCGGCAAAGCTGGCAGGGGCACCGCCGCGCGGCACGACCGCCTGCATCTGGGCGGAATCGTTCTGGGCCACCTGGGCTCCGGCGGGGAAGCCCGTTGTCAGGGTCAGCGCGCTGCCGGCGAGGAGCAGCGCCGTAGTTACTCCGTAAGCGTATCGCACGTGGCAATTCCTCTTCATGTCAGCGGCGGAGCGCGAACGGCCCGCGCATCTGGCCTCCGGTTCCGGTTCCGCGCCTCGCTTTCACATCTCAGCGCCTGAACCGGGATTGAATGATGTGTTAGGCCAGCGTTCGGGGTTATTTCCC
>JBIPOH010000397.1:0-3220 GCA_044379435.1 Novosphingobium sp. | reverse complement strand
GCAGAAAGGTTGGTCGGGCCTGCGTGATACCGCTGAGGTTCAGCAGGCTCTGAGGGCGCTGCAGGAGTTCGGCTGGTTGAGGTCAACGAAGATCGACACTGGAGGCCGGGGCAAACAGGTTTTCCAGATCCACCCTGCCGCCACGGCATAGGGCACCTGAGATCCCGGGCCACGCAAGGTACCCTCAAAACTTTCAGAACGGACCCTTTTGAAAGTTTTGAGGGTACTCTGCAGGATCCCGAGAATGGCGCGGGCCGGTAACAACACCGACCCGACCTCGGGTCAGCCAGCGCGGGGCGAGCTTGGTGTCGCGAACCTGTGATGGTCCGGAACTGGGACGTTCCTGCCGCTCCAACCCGTCATTTCGAACGGCAGCTTCAGTCAGAAGCCGACAGTCTGCGGTAAGCAATCTCTTTTGACGAGCAATCCATTTCAAGGCAGCGGCATGATTGCCCCGCCGCCAGCGCTGTAATCCTGCACCCGGCCCGGCTTGTCGACGTGGCCCGAAGGCAGGTGGACCACGGATTGCTCCCCGGCAAACGTCACCCGCACGCGCGCAGCCGTCAACGGTCCGGCCACTTTCACGCGGCCGATTCCTGCGCCTGAAACGATCGAGACACCGGTCCCTGCCACTGTTGGATAGACATGGCCTGTACCATCAGGCTCGACCGCCAGCGATGCACCTTCGTCAACACCCACACCGATCAGTGGCGGGGCATCGGTCGGGCGGCTGGCCTGCGCCTTGGCGATGAAGGCAAAGAGGCGGCCGAGCCTGCCGCGCTCGGTGAAGTGACTGTCGGTGATGACCTGTTTGAGCAGCCCGAGGTGGAGGAAATCCTTTTCGATCGTGGTGCCTTTCCCATAAGGATCGGCAAGGCCCTCAGGGCTCGTCAAGCTGTGTCCGTCCATGCAGCCATAGAGATATTCGCCCAGCATCGCGAGGCCGGCACTGGTGCCCGCCAGCGGTTTGCCCGCCCGCACATGGGCATCGAGCGCCTCGGCAATGGGCGTGCCGCGCCAGCGCCGCACATAGCGCGCTTGATCACCGCCCGCGATGAACACGCCGTCTGCCTTGCGCAGCGCTTCCAGCAGGTGCTTGTCATAGGACGCGGAGCGGCGGTGCGTGACGAAGGTTTCCGCCGAGAGGACGCCGCCGAGTTCCCGGTAGAACTCGGTGCTCGCCTCGCCATGCTGCGAGGCCCGCAGGATCACGATATGCCCGTGCCCGGCCTTGGCGATGAACCAGCGCATAGCGTCGATATCATGGTCGCCGCCGCCCATCAGCAGCAGCCCGCCCGAAACTGGCGCCGGAGCCGGGCCGGAAGGATCGCCCTCGAGATAGACGTCAAGCGCCTTCGCCTGCACAGAACCCGCTGGAAGCAGCGCTAGGCCGGCCATGGTGAGCAAACCATTGATGTTCCGCTTGCGCACCTACCCGTCCCCCCAATGCATTTATGCAACAGGCATCGAACATAGTTCCGTCCGGACGCCCTGGCCAGCCATATGCCGCAGCGATTTGGGGTTGAGGCGCAGACACACAATGTTACCAGCGGCGAGAAACGTCAGACAGGGGGACACGTCATGACCGAACTTCGCAGCCACACTTGGGCGGCAGCCCTGCTTCTCGGCACGGCCATGTCTAGCCTCGCCCACGCACAGGCCGCCGAGCCAGAGGCTTCTCCGTCGGCCGCCAATCCCTCCGGCGAGATCATCGTAACCGGCTCGCGCATTCCGCGCGTGATGAAGGAAGGCCCAGCACCCGTCACGGTGCTCGATGCACAGTCGATCCGTGATCGCGGCTATGCCACCGTGCCCGATATCCTGCGCGCATTGACTCAAAACGGCGGCGAGACGCAGAGCCAGCAATCGTTCAGCGGCGCCAGCTTCACCCCCGGTGCGCAGCAGGTCGATCTGCGCGGGCTGGGCCCCAATCACACGCTGGTGCTCGTCAACGGACGCCGCATCGCGGACTTTCCGCTGCCGTTCCAGGGCCGCAGCAACTTCACCGACATCTCCAACCTCCCCGTCGGCCTGATCGACAAGATCGAGGTGCTGAGCGGCAGCGCCTCGGCGATCTATGGCTCGGACGCGATCGCGGGCGTGATCAACTTCACGCTCAACAAGACCGTCGACGGCATCACGCTCGATTATCGCTATGGCGATACCCAGAAGGGCGGCGGGAATTCACATCGCTTTACCGCGACCGGGGGTGTCTCCTCGGGCGATTTCCACATTGTCGGCGGTGTCGAGTATCAGCGGCAGCTCCCGCTTTGGGCTTATCAGCGCTCGATCCAGGACAGCACGGACGACAACCCGACAACTGCTACGCCCACCCCGCGACGGGTTTTCTTGCGCTACAATCCGGATGCCGACGAATACGTCGATCCCGGCAAGGCCACCTGCGATGGGTTGTCCGGCCAGAACCGGGGCTCAACGATCTACGCCTCGCGTCCGCGCTACGGCGCCTACGATCCGGTGATCGATGACTACGGCCCGGGCTATTTCTGCGGCAGCAAGACCTCGATCGGCTACGGCACGATCATCTCACGCCGCGAAGGTTTCAACGGCTTCGCCTCCGCCGGGCTCGATTTGTCCGAAGCAGTCAACTTCTTCGTCGATGCCCAATTCGGCGTCAGCCGGGTCGAGCTCATGCCCGATGTCCAGTCCTGGGCCTTCCAGGACACCAGCGGCAGCGCCGACAGCACGTTCTACAACGCCTTCAGCGGCGGGCTCGATGATTGGTCGCGCCAGTTCACGCCCGAGGAATCGGGCGGCTTTGCCCGGACGATGACGAAGAACCGCCAGACCACCTTCAGCATTACGCCGGGCATTCGCGGCAAGCTCAGCAACTGGAACTACGAGCTTTCATACAACCACAGCGAATACCGCGCGCAGGTGGAATTGCCGCAGATCATCGCGGCCAAGGCCAACGCGCTGTTCCTCGGGCCCCAGCTCGGCATCGATCCCGATAGCGGCTATCCGATCTTCAACGCCGATCCGGCGCGGCTCTACCGGCCGCTGACCCGTTCGGAGTACGACAGCATCGCGGTTTACAGCGTCTACAATCCGCGCAGCTACACCAGCAACTTTCAAGCCACCCTCACCAACGGCGCGCTGTTCCAGCTGCCCGCTGGCCCCGTCGGCGTGGCGCTGGTGGGTGAGGCGGGCAAGCAGGGCTACAATCTCAAGCCCGATCCCAAGGCACTCGTCGATTATTACT
>JBIPOH010000396.1:0-3222 GCA_044379435.1 Novosphingobium sp. | reverse complement strand
CCCTCGATGAAAGCCTAGATCTCCTGCCATGACACTCTTCCTCGTGCCCGTGATCCTCATCCTGATGGGGCTGACAGTCTGGTCGCTGATTCGCGGCATTGGCGCCTTTCTCAACAGCACCAAGGCGGATCTGGAGGGCGACGGTACTCGCGCCACGGAAATGCAGCTGCTGCAAAACAAGATGATGTTTAACCGCATCAAGTATCAGGGCCTTGCCGTTGCGGCAGTGGCGGTCCTGCTGCTGTTCACGCAGGGCGGCCGCTGAGGCGCGATCCTGCACTGTGGTCAAACTCAACAAGATCTACACGCGCACCGGCGATGGTGGCACCACCGGCCTCGTCGATGGTTCGCGTCGTGCCAAGCACGACTTTCGGCTCGAAGCGATCGGCGAGGTTGACGAACTGAACAGCGCGGTCGGTTTCGCCGCGCTGGCGCTGGAGGCAGACCGGGGCGCGGCGCTGCACCGCATCCAGAACGATCTCTTCGATCTCGGCGCTGATCTCGCTACGCCGCTGGGCGATATTGGCGGCGCCGATTTCACGCCGTCCGAAATGGTGCTGCGGATCGTGGCCGCTCAGCCCGATCGGCTGGAGGCAGAGATTGACGCGCTCAATGCCACGCTCCCGCCGCTCACCAGCTTCATCCTGCCCGGTGGCAGCGAAGGCGCTGCGCGCGTTCACCTCGCCCGCGCCATTGCCCGCCGCGCCGAACGCGCTGCCACGGCGCTTGCTGTGGCAGAGCCGGTAAACCCGTCGGCGCTGGCCTATCTGAACCGGCTTTCGGACTACCTCTTCGTGCTGGCCCGCGCGATCAATGCGGGCAAAGATCCGCTCTGGGTGCCCGGCGCCTCGCGCTGAACCACCTCTCAATTTGGCTGCTTCCCTCGCGGCCCGATCCCCATTAGGCAGCGCGCAAACGTGCAATCAGGCGGGATATATCACATGCAGACAATCGCAGTCATCGGTGCCGGGCAGATGGGTTCGGGCATTGCTCAGGTCGCAGCAGCCTCGGGCAAAGCCGTGCTTCTGTCCGACGTATCGCTCGCGCTGGCCGAAGCGGCGCGTGCGAAGATCGAAAAGGGCCTAATGAAGCTGGCCGAACGCGGCAAGATCCCGGCGGAAGACGCCGCCGCCACCGTCTCGCGCATCACCGCGGTCGGCGATTATGCCCGGCTCGGCGAAGCGGACCTCGTGATCGAGGCAGCGACCGAGCGCGAGGACATCAAGCACAAGATCTTTGAAGCGGCTGGCAAGCACCTTGCGCCCACCGCCATCATGGCCACCAACACCTCGTCGATCCCGATCACGCGCATGGCGGTTTCCTCGCCCGATGCCGCTCGCTTTATCGGCATCCACTTCTTCAATCCCGTGCCGCTGATGAAGCTGGTCGAAGTGATCCCGGGCCTCGCCACGTCGGTGGGCACCATTGAGGCGGTGCGCGGTTTCGTGGCCGATATCGGCAAGGAAATTGTGCTCTCGCAGGATGAGCCGGGCTTCATCGTCAACCGGATCTTCGTGCCGTTCATCAACGAGGCGGCCTTCGTCCTCGGCAGCGGCACCGGCTCGATCCAGGATATCGACAAGGGCGTGAAGCTGGGCCTCAATCACCCGATGGGGCCGCTGGAACTCGCGGACTTCATCGGCCTCGATACCCTGCTCGAGATCATGAAGATCTACCTCGCCTCCACCGGCGACCCGAAGTATCGCCCCGCGCCGCTGCTCCAGAAGTATGTCGAGGCAGGCTGGCTCGGCCGCAAGTCGGGCCGCGGCTTCTATGATTACAGCGGCGACGTGCCGGTTCCGACCCGCTGACCTCAGGCCTCGCAGTTACCCCGGCGAATCATTCGCTGGGGTCTACCGCATAGGGCTCTGCCGGGCTCGAATCGTAGGTTGACGAATACCCGTCGCGGACGAGCGCAGGGTTCGAAGGGTCGTAACCACCGGTTTGGCGGGCACGGCGTATTTCCCGCTCCGCCTCGTACTGTTCGTGGCGCTGGCGGGCTTCCTCGATTTCGGTTTCCGAGGCCTTGGAATACCCCGTTCGCATGCCAGTGCCGGTGATGCTCAGGACCACGCCGCTGAACAGCACCATGGCCAGCCCGACAATGATACGCCACCGCAGATAGGCCAGCAGGTCAGACACGGTGCAATGCTCCCTCGTTGCAAAATGCTCCCTCAGTATTTGGCGCAGGCGTAGTTAAGGAATTGCCAATCTGACCGGGCACTCCGGCAGCACGGAGGGCGCCGATTAAACGGCCTGGTGCACCGGGCACCGCTCATGGCGGAGCGATTGGTCCCAAAAATCCCTCAGGATGTCGCCTAAGTTACTGCAACATAGGTATTTTACGGCAAGGAACAAAACAAGAAATCTGCCACGATGGCCGTATGCAAATACCCATTTCTCGGCGGCGCCAAGCCGCGTTCGCCGCTGCGCTCCTCGCGGTTCTGGCTGGCGGCATGGTCGCCAGCGCTGCGCCCAGCCATGCCCCCGTCGCGGCGCGCCTTGCCCGTGGTGCAGACCGCGAGGCTGCTTCCTTCACCTTGTGCGAGGGTCCGGTCCGGGTCACCTGCGTCGTAGATGGCGATACCTTCTGGTATCGCGGTCTCAAGATCCGCATCGCCGATATCAATGCGCCCGAACTGTCCCGCCCGTCCTGCGCGCACGAGGCGCGGCTGGCGCTAGCCGCAACGCGGCGGCTGACGGCGCTGCTTAACGCTGGGCCTTTCTCGCTAGCGACCGGGGAGCGGGAGACGGACCGCTATGGCCGCGCGCTGCGCGTGGTTATGCGCGGTGGGCGCAGTCTGGGCGCGGTGCTGGAAGCTGAAGGTCTGGCGGAGCGCTGGCAGGGGCGGCGCGGAGACTGGTGCGCGGCGTGACCGCTAGGCCGCGCGCAGCCCGGTCACGCCTCGCGCCCCGCGATCCTGCGCGGAAAGCCCATCGAAGATCGCGTCGATGATCCGCGCCAGCTTTTCTTCGGTCAGGCGGTCCATCATCCTGCTCATCAGGCCGATGTTGCAATAAGGCTGGACCATCTGGTTGATCAGGCTCAGCGTCTGGTCGATTTCCAGCCCGGCGAAATGCCCCTCGCCCATGGCCTCGGCGATGATCATGCTGAGATAGTGATCGGCAAGATCGACATAGCTGCGCACTTGCTCGAAGTACTCGTTGCCGAGTTCGACATACATTTCATGCGCCACCGGATCGGCGAGATAGGCATCGCGC
>JBIPOH010000083.1:0-11279 GCA_044379435.1 Novosphingobium sp. | reverse complement strand
CGATGCGCTGCGCCATGGCTGGGCGATTCGCGTCGAAGGCAAGGACGGCGCGCTCGATCTGCTTCCGGCGGAAACCGCGTTCGTGCAGCCGGGCATCTATGCCGCGCGGCTGCTTATCAGCCACGCGCGCGCGGCCACGCTGAAGCTGGCCAACCAGCGCGACGCTGCCGAACCGCACATGCCGGTGATGATCCACGGCGCCGAACCGTTTTCGCTTCACGCCGCGCGCACGCTGGCCGATCCGGCGCTCGATCTGGCCGAACCGATGCGCGGGCCGTTTCGCGCCGATCCTTGCACCGCGCAGAGTGCGGCGGTGGCGGCGATGGAGCTGGCGCGGCTGGCGGGAATCCTGCCGGCGTTCATGGTCGCAACCGGAGTGGAGCCTGCGGTCGCGGTCACGCCTGCCGATCTCGCCGCGTTCAAGGATCCGCTTGAACTCACCATTCAAGCCCGCGCGCGCTTGCCCGTCGATGCCAGCGAACACGCCGAGATCATTGCCTTTCGCGCGCGCGACGATCTGCGCGAGCATGTCGCGCTGGTCATCGGCACGCAGAGCGGTGACCACGTCCCGCTCGTGCGCCTGCACAGCGAATGCCTGACGGGTGACGTGCTCGGCAGCCTCAAGTGCGATTGCGGGCCGCAGCTGGATGCGGCGCTGGCGCGCATGGCCGAGGAAGCCAATGCGGGCGGATGGGGCCTGCTGCTTTATCTGAGGCAGGAAGGGCGCGGCATTGGCCTCATCAACAAGCTGCGCGCCTACGAATTGCAGGATCAGGGCTTCGACACCGTGGACGCCAATGAACGGCTGGGCCTGCCAAGCGAAGCGCGCGATTTTCCGGTGGCGGCGCGGATGCTCGATCTGCTCGGCGTTTCAGCCGTGCGGCTCCTCACCAACAATCCGGCCAAGGTGGCCGCGCTCGAAGCGGTGGGCGTGAGCGTTGCCGAGCGGGTGGCGCATCAGTTGCCCGCCAATCCGCATAACGCGCGCTACCTCGATACCAAGCGCGATCGGACGGGGCATTTGCTGAGATAACAGGGACTTCTAGAAAGCAGGGGACTGTCCCTGTTTTTCAGAGATCGCCTCTCTCAAGCTCCAGCAGGGCTGGCGGCAAGCGCAGGGTGCGTGCGGCGAGGCGGGTTTCCAGCAGGAGGAGGACCAGCGCGCCCATCAGCAGCGAGATCGCGAGCAGAAACGTACCGGCAGTAAGCAGGCGCAGATCCGTTGCGGCCAGCTCGCTGAAGAACAGCGCACCGACGGTGGCGCCCACGGCAAGGCCGCTCAGCACCAACAGCAGCAGAGCCCGGCCGATATGCGCGATGCGCTTGTCGATATGGCGCATCTCGATCACCACGGCATCGTGTTCGCTGCCCTTGGTGCCCGCGTGAAGCATCTGCAGGTGGCGCGAGCGATCAACCATGCGGCCAAGCCGGGTGGTGAGGATATTCATGATATTGCCGATGGCGACGAGCACGAAGACCGGGGCCAACGCGAGCTGGATTGTCTGCGCGATCATGCCCGATTGCTCAAAGACCACGCTCAAGCCGCAGCGCGAACGAGGATGCTCTGGCTACCGGGGCCGAATATCACGGCTGAGAGATCGGCTGCCGCCAGGCATTCGCCCGGGAAGATCACGTCGCCGCTCATCTCCACTTCGCCGCGGCGCGGGATCACCAGCACAGGCCCGGCATATTCGGCCATGAGCTCCGCATCCGGCGTGCCATCCACGCGGTGTGCGGTGAAGTAAGGTCCGCGTGCGAGTTCTACCGTGCCGGTGGGTTCGAGTTGGCGGTGCAGCGCCCGATCATAAGGCTCGCCGCGCGCCACCGCGATGCCCTTGTCGAGATGCAGCGGACGCGGGCGGCCATAATCATACAGGCGGTAGGTGATATCGGAGTTCTGCTGGATCTCGATCAGGCTGACGCCCGCGCCGATTGCGTGGACGGTGCCCGCCGGAATGTAGAAGAAATCGCCCGCCGTGACCGGATGCCACACCAGCAGATCCTCGATGCTGCCATCGAGCGCGGCAGCGCGCATCGCGTCGGCCGTGATCGGAGCCTTGAAACCGATGCCAAGCGTGGCGCCCGGTTCGGCATCTATCACCAGCCAGCATTCTTCCTTGCCCGTATCGTATTCGCCCAGTTCCCTCGCCTGCGCGTCGTCGGGGTGGACCTGCACCGAGAGCTTTTCGCTCGTGAAGATGTATTTGACGAGGAGCGAGAACACAGCCTCGGTCGGTTCGAACCAGATCTCACCGATGCGCTTGCCATAGGGCACGGCAAAGGGCGGCGGCAGGTGATCGCGGCCCCACGGCTTTTCCACGGTGCGGACCGCGAGCACGCTCACTGGTTCACCGCGCCCGCCAGCTTGCCTACCTTCTGCGCGCCATCGGCGGTGCACACCAGCACTTCGCCCCGGTCGACCACCACGATGAGATTGTTCGCGCCGATGACCGAGACGCGCGGACCGTCGCTATCGACCAGAACGCCGGTGCAATCGACGAGTTCGGCTGGGCCGCGCACGGCATTGCCCTGTGCATCATGATCCAGCGCTTCGTGCAGCGCCTGCCAGTTGCCGATATCGGACCACGCCATCGCGGCAGGAACCATCGCGGCGCGGGCGGTGTTTTCCATGACTGCGTAATCAACCGATTCGCCCTCGATCCGCGCGAAGGCTGAAGGATCAGGGTGGAAACGCGTGCCATCTTCGCGCCCTTGCGCCGCCGCCGCGCGCACGGCTTCGGACAAGGCAGGGCGGTGCGCGGCGAGTTCGGCCAGGAACGTGCCGGCGCGGAAGGCGAAGATGCCGCCGTTCCAAGCATAGCCGCCATCGGCAAGGAACCCCATCGCGCGCTGCAGATCGGGCTTTTCGACGAACTGGGCAACCGCAAAGCCGCCGCTGCCGGGGATGGCATCGCCCCGGCGCAGATAGCCGAAACCGGTTTCGGGCGCAGTGGCGGCAATGCCGAACGAGACGAGCCAGCCTTCGCGCGCCAACGCCGCCGCTTCACGCGCGGCGGCCTGAAACGCCGCGACATCGCCGATATGGTGGTCGCTCGGGCAGACGAGCATCACTGCATCTTCCGGCAGGCGCAGCGCTGCCAGCGCGATGGCGGCCGCGGTGTTCTTGCCCTCAGGCTCCACGATCACGCGGCTGGCCGCAGGATCGGGCAACTGCGCCTCGACATGATCGAGATGCAGCGCGCCGGTGACGACAATCGGCGCGCCGAAGCCAGCCTCAGCCGGACAGCGCAGCACCGTCGCCTCAAACAGGGTGGTATCGCCCACCAGCGGCAGAAACGGCTTGGGGCAGGCCTTGCGCGAGCGTGGCCAGAGACGGGTGCCGCTGCCACCGCACAGCACGACGGGAATGATCGGGTCCATGGCTATCCTGTTATGAGCCTTGTCTGCGGTATTCTAGGTACATTGCACATACACTGCATTAAGGATCGATTATGGCGCGAACCAGCGCTGTTGCCATCCGAATTCGGATATGACCGGATTGCCAGCACGGTCGGTCGCAGGGCGAAAGCGGAAACGCTGCGTGGCAAGTCGGCAGGTGATCGCATCAGCCTCGGCATCGGGGCTGGGTTGATGGACGCGGCAGGCCGCAACGCGGCCGTCCGTGCCAACCGTGAGCACGACGACGACGCTCTTGCCGATGCGTTTCTCGCGGGTGCCCGCAGGATAGTCGCGCGTGGCGGTGATATCGCCTGCGATCTTCACCGCGCGGCTGCCGCCCGATCCCATGCCATCGCCGCTGCCGCCGCTCCCCGTGCCAGAGCCTGAGGTGCCGCCGCCCGTGCCGGTGCCTGCACTGGTGGCACCGGAACGGACGCTATCGCCCGTAGAGGCGGTGGGGGCTGCGATCATCGCCTTGCTCGGGATTCGCGCCGGGGGTGCAGCAACCGGCTTGGGCTTGGCGCGCTTGGCCGCCGCGCCTTCCGCGCCTGCAGGTTCCGGGGTGGGGACTGGGCTGGCAGGAGGCGGCGGGGGCGGCGCGGAAGGCTCTAGCGGCACGGAATAGGCCGCGGTTGCCGCCTCATGGATCAGAGTGATCGCGCTTCCCGCGAGGCCCGTGGCCAGCAGGAAGCCAAAGCCCAGATGCACCATGCCCACGGCGAGCAGCAGCCACGCACGGGTGCGGGGGCTGAGCGCGGAGCTTTCGCTGAAGCGGTTTCTGGCCGGGGCCGGGTTCATGACTGCTCACCTTAGAGCAGGCGGGGGCAAACCGGAATCCCCGCAAGCTGCGCTCAATCGCTCAGAAAACTGTCTTCCCGCGCGAGCGAGACCAACTTCAGCCCGTGCGCCGCCGCCTGCTGCGCCGCGAGCGTAGAGGCCGCCGAAATCGTTACCAGCAAGGGGCAACCGGCCAGCACGGCCTTCTGCACCAGTTCGAAGCTGCACCGCGCCGTCAGCACGATGAAGCCCTGCCCTGCCCCCAGCCCAGCCTGCGCCATCGCGCCCAGCAGCTTGTCGAGCGCATTGTGGCGGCCGACATCCTCGCGCACCAGCCGCACGGTGCCATCGGGATCGCAGAATGCCGCGGCATGAACCGCCCGCGTGGCCTGCCCCAGCGGTTGCAGCGCGGGCAGCGCGCTGACGGCACGGAAGATCGCGGCATCCGCCACATCCAGCCGCGCGGTAACCGGCGGCAGCGGGCGCATGACCTGCTCAAGGCTTTCGATCCCGCAGAGCCCGCAGCTGCCTTCGGACAGGCGCAGGCGCGCGCGCTCCATCAGCGGGGCGGCATCATCGGCGGCGAGCTGAATGCGGAGCATCCATCCGCCTGCAGGGACTTCGCTGGCTTCGGCGAAGAGCAACTGTTCTGGCGAAGCAATCAGCTGTTCCGAGAGGCAGAAACCCACGGCATAATCGGTCAGGTCTGCCGGAGTGGCCATCATCACCGCATAGCCAAGGCCATTGATCTCGATCGCGACGGGCGCCTCGATCGCCAGCAGCCGTTCGCGCGGGGCAGCCGGGCGGCCATCGGCGAAATGTTCGGAGTAGGTGTGCGGAATCGCCGCCTTAGCTGGCATGCGCGGCGAGCCGTTGCAGCGCCGCGCGGGCCACCGGATCAAGCGCCGCGCCTTCCGGCCCATCCAGCACGGCAAACACATCGGCCTTCATCCGCACCGACCAGAACGCGTGGATATGATCCGCGATCATGGCCACCGGGTCCGGATCATGCATCACGTTTTTGGCGATCTGGTTCACCATGTGGACGAGCTTCTCGGTGGTGTGTGCGCTCATTCGGCAGGCTCCATCGCGCCTTCATGGCCCTTGATCCGGCGCGAGCGCGCGGCCTGCGCCTCGTATTCCTCCTGCCAGTCGGTCGGGCCGTTGGACGGGGTGATCTGCACCGCTGTCACCTTGTATTCGGGGCAATTGGTCGCCCAGTCCGAATAGTCGGTGGTGACGACGTTGGCCTGCGTCGCGGGGTGGTGGAAGGTGGTGTAAACCACGCCCGGCGCGACCCGATCAGTGACGGTGGCGCGCAAGGTCGTCTCGCCCGAGCGGCTGGCAAGGCGCACCCAATCGCCTGATTTGATGCCCCGGTTTTCCGCATCGGTCGGGTGGATTTCGAGGAGGTCTTCCTCATGCCACACGACGTTGGCGGTGCGGCGGGTCTGCGCACCGACGTTGTATTGGCTGAGGATGCGGCCCGTGGTGAGCAGCAGCGGGAAGCGCGGGCCAGTGCGCTCGTCGGTGGGCACATAGTCCGTCACCACGAACTTGCCCTTGCCGCGCACGAAACCATCCACGTGCATGATCGGCGAGCCATCGGGCGCGGCGGCGTTTACCGGCCACTGCAGCGAGCCTTCCGCATCGAGCCGCGCGAAGCTGACGCCCGCGAAAGTCGGCGTCAGGCGGGCGATTTCGTCCATGATCTCGCGCGGGTGGGTGTAGGCCCAATCGAGGCCCATCGCCTGCGCCATGAGCTGGGTGATCTGCCAGTCCTCATAGCCGTTCTTGGGCTCCATCACCTTGCGCACCGGCTGGATACGGCGTTCGGCATTGGTGAAAGTGCCGTTCTTTTCAAGGAAGGTGGAGCCCGGCAGGAACACGTGCGCGTAGTTCGCGGTCTCATTCAGGAACAAGTCCTGCACGATCACGCATTCCATCGCGGCAAGGCCTGCTGCCACATGCTTGGTGTCCGGGTCGGACTGGAGGATATCCTCGCCCTGAATGTAGATCGCCTTGAACAGGCCATCGGTGGCGGCATCGAGCATGTTGGGGATGCGCAGGCCCGGTTCGGGATCGATGGCGACGCCCCATTCCGCTTCGAACAGCGCGCGTGCGCCTGCATCCGAAACATGGCGATAGCCCGACAGTTCATGCGGGAAGCTGCCCATGTCGCAGGCGCCCTGCACATTGTTCTGCCCGCGCAGCGGGTTCACGCCGACGCCGCGGCGGCCGATGTTGCCCGTCGCCATCGCGAGGTTGGCAATCGCCATGACGGTGGACGAGCCTTGGCTGTGCTCGGTGACGCCGAGGCCGTAGTAGATCGCGCCGTTTCCGCCGGTGGCGAAAAGGCGGGCCGCGCCGCGCAGGTCAGCAGCCGGAACGCCGGTGACGGGTTCGAGGAATTCCGGGCTGTTGCGATCAAGGCTGACGAAATCGGCCCAGTGGCGATATTCCTCCCAGTCGCAACGCTCGCGCACGAAGGCTTCGTCGGCCAAGCCTTCAGTGACGATCACGTGCGCCAGCGCGGTGAGGACCGCAACATTGGTGCCCGGGCGCAGCGGCAGGTGGAAATCGGCGCTGATATGCGGGCTGCGGACAAGATCGGTGCGGCGCGGATCGATCACGATCAGCTTCGCGCCCTGACGAAGGCGGCGCTTCATCCGGCTGGCGAAGACGGGGTGGCCATCGGTGGGGTTCGCGCCGATCACGAGGATCACGTCGCTGTCCTCGACCGAATCGAAATCCTGCGTGCCCGCCGAAGTGCCGAACGTGGTCTTGAGGCCGTAGCCGGTGGGCGAGTGGCAGACGCGCGCGCAGGTATCGACGTTGTTGGTGCCGAATCCGGCACGGACGAGCTTCTGGACGAGGAAGGTTTCCTCGTTGGTGCAGCGGCTGGAGGTGATGCCGCCCAGCGCATTGCGGCCATACTTGGCGGAAATGCGCTTCAGTTCGCTGGCGGTGTGGGCGATGGCTTCTTCCCAGCTCACTTCCTGCCACGGTTCATCGATGGACGAACGGATCATCGGGGAGAGAATGCGTTCTTGATGCTGGGCATAGCCCCAGGCGAAGCGGCCCTTGACGCACGAATGGCCGCGATTGGCCTTGCCGTCCTTCCACGGCACCATGCGCACGACTTCCTCACCCCGCGTCTCAGCGCGGAAAGTGCAGCCGACGCCGCAATAGGCGCAGGTGGTGACAGTCGCGCGCTCAGGCTTGCCGATTTCCTTGACCGCCTTTTCCTGCAAGGTCGCGGTCGGGCAGGCCTGCACGCAGGCACCGCAGGAAACGCATTCGGAGGAGAGGAAGCTGTCGGACGAAAGGCCCGCGCTCACCTTGCTGTCAAAACCCCGGCTTTCGATGGTCAGTGCCAGCGTGCCCTGCACTTCATCACAGGCGCGCACGCAGCGCGAGCACATGATGCACTTGCTGGGATCGAAATCGAAATAGGGGTTCGAGATATCCATCGTCTGGGCGAGGTTGTTCGCGCCCTCATAGCCATAGCGTACATCGCGCAGGCCCACGGCGGCGGCCTGATCCTGCAGTTCGCAATCGTTGTTGGCGCTGCACGTCAGGCAATCGAGCGGGTGATCGGAGATGTAGAGTTCCATCACCCCGCGCCGCAGCTTTTCGAGCTTCTTGGTCTGGGTGTGGACCTTCATGCCTTCGGAAACGAGCGTGGTGCAACTGGCGGGCGTGCCGCGCATCCCGTCGATCTCGACCAGGCAGAGGCGGCACGAGCCGAACTGCTTGACGCTGTCGGTCGCGCAGAGCTTGGGGATCGAGCCGCCCGAGACGGCCGCCGCGCGCATGACGGTGGTGCCGGGCGCGACGGAGACCTCACGGCCATCGATGTTGAGCGTGACGGTCGCTGCACCCGCTACGGCAGGCGTGCCGAAATCGGGCTGGGGGCGATAGGTTTCGCGTTCAGAGTCCATCGATGTGCTCCTGCGCGGACGCAAGGTCTTCGCGCGTGTTGATATTGGCGGTCTTCGCCGAGAGAATCACCGGACGCGCACCGATCATTTCGGCGAAAGCGCGCATCGAATGCTTGGCATCGGCGGCAAGGAATGCATCCAGCGCGGGCGCGGCGCTGGCGGGCCAGAGGCCGATCACCGGCTGGTCCGCGACATAGGCCGGTGCGGGAACAAGTTGGGTCCGGGTCTCGGAGTCGAGACCGCCGCAATCGACGCCGCAGGTCAGGACTTCAGTATAGCCTTGGCTGACCGCGTGATGCAGCGCGGCGTTGATCCCACCCAAGGGCCCCATCCCGGCGCGCGGGCGGTCGGCAAGGTCGCCCCGGCCCACCACAATCACGCTGTCGCACTGTGCTTCCAGCGAAGTGACCGCGCGCGCCAGCAAGGTCTGCCCGCCCAGCGCAGCCAACGCCTTGTCGCTGCCGAAGCGCGAGGACTGGCCGCCAGCGAGGACCGCGCCGAGGATCATGCGGGCTGCCACGCTGCGCGAGCGTGCTTCGACAAGCTCAGCACGGGCGGACTTTCGTGGGTGCGGGAATGAGTCATACCCCCACCCCGCTCATCCTGAGCCTGTCGAAGGATGCTGGCAGAATGCCTGATCATTCCGCCGCTTCCTGATCCGGCGCGGCCACGCCGAAATCCTCCGGCCAGTGCTTCAGCGCCGAAAGCACCGGATAGGGCGTGAAGCCGCCCAATGCGCAGAGCGAGCCGAACTTCATCGTCTCGCACAAGTCTTCCAGCAGCTCGATCTCGTCGCCCAGGGTGCGCGGGGCCTTGCGGGCGTTGTGCATCTGGGGGAGCGCCTCGACTGTGTCCGCAGCCCGCCCGGTGCGCGCGCGGATGCGGTCGATCAGCTCGACGCCGCGCGTGCTGCCGATGCGGCAAGGCGTGCATTTGCCGCAGCTTTCCGCCGCGCAGAAGCTCATCGCAAAGCGGGCCTGCGCGCTCATGTCTGCCGTTTCGTCGAACACGGTCAGGCCCGCGTGGCCGATCAGGCCATTAGCATCAGAGAACGCCTCATAATCGAACGGCAGGTGGAAATCGGCGGGCGGGTGATAGGCCCCCAGCGGCCCGCCGACCTGCACCGCGCGGACCGGGCGGCCCGAGGCGGTGCCACCGCCGATATCGAACAAGAGTTCGCCGAGCGTGACGCCGAAGCCAATTTCAGCGAGCCCCCCGTGCTGGATGTTGCCCGCCAGCTGGATCGGCATCGTGCCGCGCGAGCGGCCAAAGCCGACTTCGGCATAGGCGCCGCCGCCGTTCGCCAGAATCCACGGCACCGCCGCAAGGGTCAGCACGTTGTTGACCACGGTGGGCTTGCCGAACAGGCCCTCCAGCGCAGGCAGCGGCGGCTTGGCGCGCACTTCGCCGCGCTTGCCTTCAAGGCTGTTGAGCAGCGAGGTTTCCTCGCCGCAGACATAGGCCCCGGCGCCGACGCGGACTTCGACTTCGAATGGCGCAACGTGCGGCACGGCGAGCGCGATGGCCGCGTTCAGCTTTGCAATGGCATGCGGATATTCGCTGCGGACGTAGATATAGCCCTTGCCTGCACCCACGGCATGCCCAGCGATGGCCATGCCCTCGATCAGCATGAAGGGATCGCCCTCCATCACCATGCGGTCCGCGAACGTGGCGCTGTCGCCCTCATCCGCGTTGCAGACGATGTACTTCACCAGACCTGCCGCCTTGGCGACGGTGGTCCACTTGATGCCCGCCGGGAAGCCTGCCCCGCCGCGTCCGCGCAGGCCCGATTGGGTGACTTCGGCGATGGTGGCCTCAGGGCCAAGTTCCCGCGCGCGCTTGAGGCCTGCCCAGCCGCCGGTCGCGGCGTAGTCTTCAAGGCTCAGCGGGCGCGTCTTTCCAGCGCGCGCAAAGGTGAAGCGCTGCTGGCGGGCAATGAAGGGATGCTCCGCGATGCGCCCGATGGCCTTGTCACTGGTGCCTGCGAGGACGGCTGCCACATCATCCTGGGTCAGCGGACCAAAGCCCTCACCATCGATCTCGGCGAGCGGTTCGAGCCAGTGCATGCCCCAGCTGGACACGCGCTCCACCGTGCAGCCCGCCTTGGCAAAGGCGGCGGCGACGGCATTGGCCCCGCAGGCCAGCGCGGCGGCATCGTCGGAAATGCGGACCACCATTTGTCCCTGGGCAGTCATGCCAGCCCCTCCACCAGTGCGCCAAGCCGGGCGGAATCGAGCCGCCCATAGACCTCGTGTCCGATCATTGCGGCGGGGCCAACGCTGCACAGGCCGAGGCAGTAGACCGTCTCCACCTTCACGCGCGGGTTGTCCGGCAGTGCGGCGGCCAGCGCCTCAACGCCCCGCGCCTGACACGATTCCGCGCGGCAGAGCTTCAGCACCGGGCGCGTTTCCGGCTCGTCATGGAAATCGTGGTAAAAGCTGACGACGCCGTGGACTTCCGCCCGCGTCAGGTTCAGCGCCTGCGCGATGCGGCGGATCGCACTTTCCGAAACGTGGCCGAACGCGGCTTGCACATCATGCAGGATCGGCAGCAGCGGGCCCTCGCGGCTGGCGTGAGCGGCAAGGATGCCATCGAGTTCGTCTTGATCTGTCATGGATCTTTGCCTTGAAGTTTCACGCGCAAAGGTCAAATTGAAATGCCCTATTGCTGATAGGCTATCTCTATCAAAGATCCGGTCGCAAGCCCGCCGGTTCGAGTGCGCGGGCAGCCGCCAGCGCGGCCCGCGCCATCGGGCCAAGCGGATCGCGGTTGACCACGACGAGTCCGACGCGGCGCGCTTCCTCCGGCGCATCGAACGGCAGGAACCGCGCCCATTCGACCCCGGCCATCATCCGCGCGTAACCATCGGGCACGATGGTGGCGAAACCCCCGGCTTCGACCATCGCAAACAGCGCGAAGTGGCTGTCTGCCGTGGCACGCGGGGTAACGGCGAGGCCGCGCGCGGCAAGGCGTTCATCAAGGATGCGGCGGTATTGCATGCCCTGATGCAGCAGGCACAAGTCCTGCGCGCAGGCTTCCTCCCACGTCACGGCCTGATTCCCGTCAAAGCCGCTGCCGCGCGCGGCAAGGAACATGTAGCGTTCGGCGTAAAGCGGCACCGAGAGCACGTTGGCGGGCGGTTCGTGATCGAGATAGGTC
>JBIPOH010000395.1:0-3237 GCA_044379435.1 Novosphingobium sp. | reverse complement strand
GTGCCACCGCTCACCGGTCGCCAGATCGGCGCCCTGGTGACAGACGGTGCCGCCGCCGGTGCCATAACATCATTGCTGAAGGCCGCCCGCGGCGCCGGCGCCAAGGTGAAAATCATCTGCCCCACCATCGGCGGCGTAACGCTGGACGATGGCACCCGCCTGAAGGCCGATCACCAACTCGCCGGCGGCCCATCGGTGCTGTTCGACGCCGTGACCGTCCTAGCCTCCGAAGCTGGCACCACCGCCCTGCTCGGCGATGCCGCCGCGGTGGCCTGGGTGCACGATGCGTTCGCCCACCTGAAAGTGATCGGCGTGACACAGGCCGCCATGCCCCTGCTTGCGGCCGCTGGCATCATGGAAGATGAGGGCATTTGTGATCTCGACTCCGGTGCCGGAGTCTTCATCGAAACCGCTTCCGCCGGCCGCATCTGGGCCCGCGAACCCTATGTGCGCCCGGTGTATTGAAGGCGGGTTCAAACGGGCGGAATCAGCCGGTCCAACATCCCCGTCGCCAGTGCGGCCTTCACATGATCGATGAACGCCCGCAGCTTGGGGAGCACCTGGGCATGGCCGGGGTAGTGGAGAAAGAGCCCGGGGCTGGAGGGGCAGAGGGGGCTCATGACGATTTCGAGGGTGCCGGCGGCAAGATCGTCGAGCACGAGCGGTTCGCTGACTTGCGCAAGGCCAAGGCCGCGGCGGGCCAGCGCGAGGACGGCGGCATTGTCGCTGACGATGACGCGGCCTTTTGCCGGCACGTCGATGCTGCGGTTGCCGTCCATCACCCGCCAGGGGAACAGGTTGCTGCTGCCGCTGATGCGCTGGCGGATGCAGTTGTGAGACTTGAGATCTGCGATTGACTGCGGCCGGCCGTGGCGGGCGAAATAGTCCGGTGTGCCGACGATGACGAAGCGGAAGGGCGGCGTAAGGCGCACACTGATCATGTCCGCTTCCAGCAGTTCGCCGGTGCGGATGCCGGCGTCGTGCCCGCTGGCGGCGAGATCGATGATGGCGTCTTCGCCGGCCACTTCCACGTCCACATCCGGATATTTGTCGCAGAAATCGGCAATGATCGGTTCGATCAGGATGGGCACCACGGCGCGCGGCATGTTGAGCCGCAGCAGCCCGGCCGGGCGTTCGCCGTAGGTGCGTGCGCCTTCCCACGCGCTTACCAGGCTGGCGAAGGCGGGGGCGGCCTGGGCGTGGAACAGCGCGCCGGCTTCGGTGAGGCCGACGGAGCGCGTGGTGCGGATGAAGAGCGGCACGCCGATGCGGTCTTCCAGCTGGCGCACGGTCTGGCTGATGGCCGATGGCGACACGCCCAGATCCTCGGCGGCTTCACGGAAGGAGCGTCGCTCCGCCACGCGCAGGAAGGCTTCGAGGCCATCAAGCAGGTTCCGCGGAATTGTGTAGCTGTGCTTCATGGGGTGACAATCATTGCGTGGATTAACTTGGGTCTGAGTGTGACTTAAAACCCAGTCATCGGCAAGCCACTGCCGCCGAGCACTGAAAGGACCCAGACCATGATCGCACGTTCCACCATCGACCGCCTGACCATCGCCGCCCTGATGCTGACCGCCACCCTGCCCTTCGCCGCGATCACCCCGGCGCAGGCGGCGACCGCCACCAGCTGCGCCGTCGAAGCCCAGCAGCTGCGCACGGAAATCAGCACGGCCCAGCCGCAGCATGCGGCCAAGGTGCTGCGTACCGTGAAAACGGCCGAGATGATCTGTGCCGAAGGCAATCGCCACGAAGCCACGAAGAAGTTCGCCGCCGCCCGTGAACAGCTGGCCACCACTGTCCAGCTCGCCGATCGGCGTTGATACAAGCCCGCCGGCCGCCCTCCCGCCGGCAGGTCTTGCGGCGGCCACCCAGACCCCGGGTGGCCGCCGTTTTTTTGGTTACAGCCCGGCCCGCGCCACCAGCCACGCGGTGGAGGGATCGAAGCTCAGATCCTCGCCCGCCAGCAGGGCATTGGCCAGTTCCTTGCCCAGCTCCACGCCCCATTGATCGAACGGGTTGATGCCGAGCAGCACGGCGGCCGTGAAGGTGCGGTGTTCGTAAAAGGCGATGAGCGCACCCAGCGTCGCCGGATCAAGGCGATCGAGCAGCAGGGTGGAGGATGGCCGGTTGCCACTGAACGTCTTGGCGTGGGCCAGCGCTTCGTCGCCGCCCGAAAGCGCCAGCGCCGCCTCGAAACTGCGGCCCTTCAACAGCGCGGCGCCTTGCGCGAAGCAATTGGCCAGCAATTGGCGATGGTGGGTGGCGGGCAGATCATGGGCCGGTTCCAGCACCGCCACGAACTCGACCGGGCCCACGCACGTGCCTTGGTGGATCAACTGGAAAACGGCATGCTGCGCATCGGTGCCGGTGCCGCCCCAGGTGATGGCGGCCGTTGGCCCGGCCAGCGGGCTGCCGTCGCGGCCAACACTCTTGCCGTTCGATTCCATTTCCAGCTGCTGCAGATAGGAGGGCAGCAGCCGCAGCCGTTCATCATAGGCAAACACGCCCCGCGTCTGCTGGCCCTGGCCGTGGGCGGCCCACACATCGGCGAGCGCGGCGAGCACCGGCAGGTTGCGATCCAGCGGGGTATCACGGAAATGCGCGTCCATCGCGGCGGCGCCGGCGCGCAACTGGCTGAGCGCCTCCGGCCCGCAACGAATGGCGAGCGGCAGGCCGACGGCAGACCACAGCGAATAGCGCCCGCCCACCGACTCGGCGAAGGGCAGCACATGGCCGGCGCCCCACGCGGCGGCACGATCAGGCCGGGCGGTGATGGCGATACAGTCGGAGCGGCGACCGGCCAGCTGTTCCAGCGCGGTTTCGGCGTTGATCATGGTTTCAGCCGTCGTGAAGGTTTTCGAGACGACCACCAGCCGCGTTGTTGCCGGCTGGCAGGCGGCCAGTGCGCGGTGCAGCGCCTCGCCATCGATGTTGGAGACGACATGGATGCGCGGACCATCGCCATCGCGGCCAAGCGCATCGTTGAGCAACGCCGGCCCCAATGCCGAACCGCCGATGCCGATCAGGATCACGTCACTCACGCCCTCAGCGCGCAACTGGGTGGCGATCCGCGCCACATCTGCGGCGGCAGCCTGGGCAACGGCCACATTCGCGGCATTGCCGACGCCGCGCTCGGCCGTGTGAGTGGCGGCGCGGCCTTCGCTTGGGTTCACCACCTCGCCGCCCAACAGCCGCGCCCGCCAGCCGGGCAGATCGGCGGCCGTGCAGGCGGCGAGC
>JBIPOH010000002.1:0-38630 GCA_044379435.1 Novosphingobium sp. | reverse complement strand
CCGGCCTTCTCGACGATCCGGTCGCCGGCATGGTCGATGTGGTAGGTGTCATCGCCCCTTCCGCCGGTCATCGCATCCGCGCCGCCTAGCCCGTTGAGCACATTGGCTGCGTCGTTGCCGATCAGGGTATTGGCCTGGCTGTTGCCCGTGGCCGAAAGCGGATTGGCACCGGCCAGCACCAGCCTCTCGATAAATGTGCCAGCGAGACTGAAATTGACCGAACTGTAGACCGTGTCGAAACCCTCGTTCACACTCTCGTTGGTCCGGTCGCCGATATGGTCGACGTAATACGTATCGTCCCCAGTGCCCCCGAACATGCTGTCTGCAGCGCCGCCGCCGTCGAGGACATCGGCCCCGCCGAGCCCGTTGAGCACATTGACCCCGCTATTGCCGATCAGGGTGTTGCCCTGGCTGTTGCCCGTAGCGGAAAGCGGACTGACCCCGGTCAGTTCAAGCCTCTCGATAAACGTGCCCGCGAGACTGAAATTGACCGAGCTGAAGACCCTGTCGATGCCCTCATTCGCGATCTCGTTTGTCCGGTCGCCGATATGGTCGACGTAATAGGTATCGTCTCCGGCGCCGCCTGACATGGTGTCGGCATCGGATCCGCCGTTCATCACATCGGCCCCGCCCAGCCCGTGGAGGGTGTCGTTGCCGCCAAGCCCAAGGATGATGTCCGCGCCGTTGGTGCCCGTCAGCGTGTTCGCGAGCGCGGTTCCGGTGAATGTGTCGACGCCGTCTGTAACCTCTATCGCGATGGTCTGTGTATCGAAGAGCGTGCCGTCGCTTGCCATCACGATCACGTCGTAGACGTTGTTGGCCCCCACATCGCCGGGAGCCTCGAAGTTGGGCGCGGCAATGAAGGACATAGCACCGCTTATTGCGTTGATCGTGAACCGCGCGGCATCCGCGCCGCCTGCAATGGAATAACGGGGAAGGCCGCCACCATCCGGATCGGCCGCAAGGACCACCGTAACTGCAGAGGCATTTTCGGCAACGGAGATCGCCGCGCTGGCCCCGCCGCCGTTCGAGCCGATTATGGGTGCCTCGTTGACGGCGGTGACAATCACGGCAAGCGACTGATCATCGAACAGCGTGCCGTCGCTTGCGCGTACGATCACGTCGTAGATGTTGTTTGCTCCGGCATCGCTGGGTGCTTCAAAGTTCGGCGCGGCAATGAAGGTCAGCGCCCCGGTCGCGCTGTTTATGGCAAACCGCGTGGCGTCCGCGCCGCCCGCGATCGAATAGGTGACTGTAGCGCCCGGATCCTGATCGGTTGCGATGACCGTGGTGACCAAGGTGGTGTTCTCGGCAACGTTGATCGCGTCAGTGGCGCCAGCACCGTTCGAGATGATAACCGGCGCGAACTCGCTGACGTTGGTGACGACGACGGTGATGAACTGATCGTCGAACAAGCTCCCGTCAGTGGAGCGTACTATGACCGCATACTGGTTGTTCTGGTCAGAATCGAGCGGCGCTTCAAAATCAGGCGATGAGATGAACGACAATGTACCCCGTACGGGATCGATCAGAAACCTGCCCATATCCGCACCGCCCCTGATGGAGTAAGTCGGCGATAGCGGGGGGTCTCCATCAGTTGATATGACAGTTGTGACAGTCTGCGTGTTTTCGGCAACCGAAATTACTGCAGAATCTCCCCCTCCGTTTGAGGTGATGACGGGAGATTCGATAACATTTGATACAATTATCGAAACAGTTTCTGTGTCGGACAAAATTCCGTCACTAACTTGAACTATAACGTCGTAACTATTGTCTCCTCCAACATCTCCTGGATTCTCGAAATCTGGAGGGGAAACGAATTGCAGCTGCGCGAAGGGAGAGCCGAAAAACATTCCAGTCACAATTTGAAATTTTGCTGCATCAACGCCGCCAACAATGGAATAGGTCAGATTCGAGCCTGAATCTTGATCCTGAGCGGTAATGGTAACGGTGTTTGAATTCTCGTTGAGGAGAAGTCTGGCAGTCGGGAACGGAAATTGAGGAATAAAGGGAAAATTAGGGACCTCATTGACATTGGAAACCGAAATACTGATCTGCTGCGAGTCGACAAAAGTACCGTCACTTACCTGAACGATCAGGTCATAATTGTTGTCTGATCCGGCATCTGCCGGTGCCTCAAAGTCTGGATTGCTGACAAACTGCAACAATCCCGCCTGAGCTCCATCCAAGAGGGTTGTGTTGACGATGGCGAATCGCGCGGCATCGGCTCCGCCAATGATGGAATAGACCAGGGTCGCGCCTGGATCGGCATCGTTTGCCTGAATCATTCCAACCGTGAGTGAAGGAACCCCCAAAACGTTTTTCGGGTTCTCGTTTATGGAGATCGCTGCACTGGCCCCTCCGCCGTTCGAAATGATAACAGGAGCAAATTCACTGGCATCTGTTATCGTGACAGCGAGCGACTGATCGTCGGTCAGCGTGCCATCGCTGGCGCGCACGGTCACGTCGTAGACGTTGTTTGCGCCCGCATCGTTCGGAGCCCCGAAGTTCGGTGCGGCGACGAACGACAGCGCACCTGTTGTGCTGTTGATCGCAAACCGGGCGGCATCGGCCCCGCCTGCGATAGAATAAGCGATAGCAGCGCCCACATCCAGATCGGTCGCGCGGACTGTGGTGACCGCCGTGGTGTTCTCGGCAAGCGAGATCGCGGCACTGGCCCCGCCGCCGTTCGAGGTGATGACAGGGGCAATGTCGTTGACGTTTGTAACTGTCACCGCCAGCGCCTGATCGTCGAACAGGGTGCCGTCGCTGGCGCGCACGATCACGTCATAGGTGTTGTTGGCCCCCAGATCGGTCGGTGCCTCAAAGTTCGGCGCGGTAACGAACGAGAGCGCGCCTGTGGTGCTATTGATCGCAAACCGGGCCGCGTCTGCACCGCCGGCGATCGAATAGGTGATGGCCGCGCCGCCGTCCTGATCCGTTGCGCGCACGGTGGTGACCGCTGCGGTGTTCTCGGCCAGAAGTATGTTGGCGCTGACGCCCCCGCCATTCGAGGTGATGACCGGCGCGAACTCGTTGACGTCCTGGACGAACACGACAAGCAGCTGATCGTCGAACAAAGTACCGTCGCTCGCGCGCACTGTCACGCCGTAGACGTTGTCCTGAGTGGCATTGACCGGTGCTTCGAAGTTCGGCGCAGCGACGAACGTGAGCGCGCCCGTGGTGCTGTTGATGGCAAACCGGGCAGCATCCGGGCCGCCGACGATAGAATACGTGATCGCCGCGCCAGCATCCTGATCGGTTGCGGCAACCGTCGTGACCGCCGTGGTGTTTTCGGCAACACCGATAAAACCGCTCGGTCCACCCTGGTTCGACGTGATCACCGGCGCTTCGTTTGCATTGGCGATAATGACCGCGACCGCCTGTTCGTCGAACAGGGTGCCGTCGCTTGCGCGCACGATCAGGTTGTACACGTTGTTTGCGCCGACATCCGCCGGGGCCTCGAAGTTCGGTGCTGCGATGAAGGACACCGCGCCCGTTGCGGCATTGATCGTGAACCGGGATGAGTCTGCCCCGCCGGAGATCGAATACGTAATGACGGTGCCGGCGTCTTGATCAGTTGCAGTGACGGTGGTGACCGCAGTGATGTTCTTTGCCATGAGCACGCCTGCGGAAGCCAGTCCGCCGAGCGAAGTGATGACCGGTGCGTTGGTCCCGCCGCCCGCGCCGCCGCCGCCGCCGCCACCGCCGCCGCCGCCGGGATCATCCGGGTTGATCACCACCGCCTGGGGGCTAAACATCGCCATGCGCTTGCTCCTGCTTGTCTGGTCTACATGCGCCTCCTCTGTCAGGCAAATGACCGGGAGAGGCGCTTTTGTGCAGCAACGACGCGTTGATCCATCATCCCGGCACTCGCACCGGATGGTAAGGCGCGCGCAAACAGGCAGGAAGACTGATAATTGGACTAGTCCTATTATTCAGCGTGAAGCGGAGGTGCCCTGCTATTCAGCTCTGGGTACTACAGTTTTCTCGCTGACCCGGGCCGGGTTCGCCAGCATGATCGGGGAGATATTTGCTCCCATATCGGCACCTGCTTTCGTCCGCGGGATCTCGCCTCAAGTGTGTGCCGCGCCGCGCAGCACCACGGTGCTTAGCAGGGCCTCCTGATCGGCATTGGCGAGGCCGCGCGAGAACCGCACGTTCTCCGGTCTCGATCTCGATGCGAAGCTCCGCAAATGCAATACCGAGCCGCGCTGCGGGTTCGCCGTGATCAACCTCAAGACGGGCGACATGGCCGGTTGGGTGCGGGTGGAAGGCGTGGTGCGCGAGCTGTACGATGTTGTCGCACTGTCCGTCGTCAGAACATTCAGCACATCACGGTTTTGCTCATCCGCGGCTGTGCTGGTGCTGGCAGTCAGCGCAGGCGTTCAGATCATCGATATTGCAGGCGGCCCTGCTATCCGGCGGCCAGCAGCAAGCTGATCGATCCCGCCAGTGCATCGCCGTCCACCGGCTTTTGCAGCACCAGCGTCTGTTCTGTGTCTGCTGCAGGCGCGTTCGTATCGCCGGTCAGCACGATCGCGGGGATCACGCGGCCCGATGCCGCGCGCAGCCGGGCCACAAAGGTCAGGCCGTCCATTTCGCCCGGCAGGCGCAGATCGGTCACGATGATCTCAGGCGCTGCACCGGTTTCAGCCTTGAGCAGGGCAGCATGGCCATTGGTGGCCACGCGCACGGTGTGGCCCATGCTCCGCAGCGTCCGCGTGAGAGCCGTGCGCACGGCGCGGTTGTCCTCTACCAGCAGGATGCGGACAGTTCTCGCGGCAGTGCGGGCGGCCTGTTGGTCCGGCGCTTGGCCCGGCAGCGGCGCAGCCTCGATCACGGCCAGGGGGAGCTTAACCGTGAAACGCGCGCCTTGTCCCAGTTGGGACTGGACGAGAACTTCTGCCCCGGTTGCCTTGGCCATCAGTCGCACAAGCGCTAGGCCAAGACCGTGGCCGCCCGTTGACGTGCGGGCATCGGTCTCGGTGGTGTAAAAGGGTTCGAAGATACGGTCGGACCGCTCGGGCGCAATGCCCTGGCCATCATCGATCACGTTGATGATGGCGCTCTCCCCTTTGCGCCGCAAGCCGACTAGGACCCGGGTGCCTCTGGAATGCAGCAAGGCGTTCGAGACGAGGTTCCGCAGTATCTGGCCAAGCAGAACCGGATCGGCATGGACCGCAAGGCTGCTGTTAACGGTAATGATTTTCATGCCGCGCCGTGCCGCCTCTGCCCGGAATTCCGCGACAAGCGCGGCAAGTGCAGGGGCCAGCGGCGTGACTGCAATGCTGGCGTCATAGCCGCCAAGGTCCAGCTTGGCCGCAGTCAGTATCTTGTCGAGCAAGGCCGAGATATCGCGGGTGCTGGCCTTCAAGGCGCGGATATCGCGGGCCTGCTCTCCGGGGCGGGCATGTTCCAACTGGTCCAGCATGAGCCGGATGCTGAACAGGGGTTGGCGCAGATCGTGCCCGGCAGCGAGCAGGAACTGACCCTTCGCCCGGTTGGCTTTCTCAGCATCTGCGCGCGCCTGCTGCAGATCGCCGACCACGCGTTCGCGGTCGAAGCGAAGGCTGATCGATTCCGTCAAAATCCCGTGCTGGTTTCGGGAATAGCCAAGATTTACGAACAAGAAGATGGCCCCCAGCACAGCGATCAGCCGATGCTCCGGCTGATCGGCAGCCGCTAGGTAGGTTACCAGAGGGACCATTGTGGGAATGGCAAAGGCTGGATAGACGCCGGTCACAGCCGTGAGCGAGCCAATGCTGCCGGACGTCATGCCACATATGACCACGATCGCCAGGGTCAGGGTCTCCGGATCGCCGGGCACGCCTGTGAGCAGGCCGAACAGCCCGAACAGAAGTCCCGAAGCGCCGCTGCTGATGCGATAAATCCAAGCCCGCCCCTCCAGGTCCAGACGGATGTGGCCGCGCAGGCGGAGCAGAAGAAATGCTGATCTTGCGGTCAGCAGAATGAGCATGGCCAAAAACCAGACATCCAGCCACGCGCCTTTCGCGGCCCGGGGCACAGTCAGATAGCAGAGAATGGAGACTGCAAGGCCAGCGCCGAGCACCAGCGGCATCTGCCTTTCAAGGACCGCCGTCAGTTCCTGGCGGATGCGGCTATCGAGCTCTGTCGGGAATGCTGAAGGCAATTCTCAAACTTTCAAAACATCGCCGGCCAGCAATGAACCAGTCTTGCCGAAGCCAAGCTTTGCAAGATCGGTACGGCTGCGCACCGAAAACCGCTGCAGAAGCGCGGAAACATGCGCGCGGACCGTGTTTTCACTGATGCCAAGTTCCCTGGCGATGCCCTTGTTGGTTAAACCGATTGCACAGAGCTCGGCCACTTGCGCCGCTCGCGGCGGAAGAGAGGCCAGCTTCGCAGCCACATCAGTATCCGCCTGCTCCATCATACTGGCTTGTGAGGAGCGCTCAGGATGCCAATTCGCTCGTTTCGGCAGCCGACGAGCAACCTTGCGCAGGGCGATCGCAAGTTCAGAAGGGCTCGCCGTTTTCAGCAGAAAGGCCTTTGCGCCCGCCTTCATGACATTGTCGGCCAGCGCGCTTTCTTCAGACCCCGTAAGCACCAGAACACTCGCGCCGGGGGCTGCAGACGCAATCGCCTCAATCGTGGCCAGCCCGCTGGAGTCGGGAAGCGCAAGATCGCACAAGATCAGGTCGGGAAGCCCGTGCTCCGATAGAACACGAAGGGAATCGGCTAGGCATGCAGCTTCCAAAATCACACATCCTTCGAACGTGCGACTGATCAACCCGCAAATGCCTGATCGGACCATGGGATGATCATCCACGACTAGGACCGCTAAAGCCATATTTCGACACTCTCCCCGCTCGCCCAACAGCGCGTACATTTCCTCCGCATACAAACCGCCTGAGTTAAAGTGACAAACTGTCGCAACTTCAGCGTCAATGGTGTCAGTTCGCATAGTAATGATCCGATGCCACGCTCTTGGTCAACCGGGGTTAGGTCGCGTTGCAAAAAGACTTCAGGCTGTTTTCGAGGTGATAGAGAAGGCCCGCAAGGCGCTCAGCGAGCGCAAGATGCGCGTTCGTGAGACAGACGAACCGATTGGTGCATTCAAACGACGCATCGTCAGGCGCTCACGTTCAATTCGATTTCGAATCGTGTCCGCTTTCGCCGGGAGCGGCCGTTCGACGCGGGCGGAGTAAACCGCGGCTAAGTCCCAACCGCTGACTGCCCCCGTTGGCGACTGCAGCAGTTTTAGCCCACCTTTGCCTTTCGGATCGCGGTCACATTCTCTGCCATACCCGACAGCGAAGGCGCGACGAACCGGCCCCATGCATCCATCAGCGAGCGGCGCAGGTCTCGCAGATCGCTGCGGAGGTAGGCCTGCTCGGTTGCGGTGCCGACTTTGTGGGCGAGGGCCATCTCGGCGACCATAGGGGGGATCGTTGGGCATCGCTCGGCGGCGAAGTTCTTGCCCTGCTCCTGCTTTGCAAGACCAGAGCGCAATTCCCTAGCGTCCGGGAGGGCATCCTTGCGCCAGCCGCGCGCCTTGGCGAAGGCGAGCACCTGCCCAATGCGGCTGCGGACCTTGCGCGCCATGACCGGCTTGCCCTGCCAGATCGGCGCGAGCGCGGTTATCACATCCGAGCCGCCGATCACATCGACCTTCAGACTGCCGAGCTTGGGAACCGCATGTTCCTCGAGTGAGGCGAGGAACGCCTTTGCCGCGCGGTCCGACCAACCGGACTTGAGAGCCTCATGCGCCTCCTTCACGGCCACTGCAAAGGTAGGAGTGGGGCGCCGTTCCCGATCGCGCTCGGCGACAGGATCAGCGCCAGCCTTCGCGAGCTTCCGAAGCGCCGGTGCCTTCTCCCGCGCCTCCGCGAGTGTGAGCACCCGTAGCAGCATCAGCGGGGTTTCGTCCCATCTGGGCCAACACCCGGCTTCGCGTTCCGGACCTGCATGACTGTCAGCTTGCCCATGGCCTCCCCACTTTCTTCCCAACACAAATAGCCGGAAGTTGGCGGAGGTCATCGCAAGACAGCGGAAATTCTAGGTATGAAATGCTTAAAATTCTTTGGGTTATCGGAAGCTTACGGCGCGTTACGGAGGGATGTTATAATCCTTGCGGGGCATCCATTTTCCTCATCATGCAGGTTTCCCCATTTAGGGAGCCGCCGGGGCCGAACGGGTCGTTTCGGTCGCATAAGCCATTGCGCCGCGGCGCGCTGCTTGCGACACCGCCAGGCATGACCGAGGATGAATTCGCCCACGAGCTTGGCCGCCGCCGCTTCTACAAGGCCGAACAGGAAGCCGGCTTCGTCGAATCGCATGAATGCGTCACCCCGCAGCAGCAAGACCCGGCCTATCGGCTGGCTTTCCGCGACATTGATTTTCTGCTGCGCGAAGAGCTGCGCCCCGTCCGTTTTCAGCTCGAACTCCTCAAGCCCGAAATGCTGCTGGACGAGGCCGGGATCGGTTCGACACTGGTTATCTATGGTTCCGCGCGCATTCCTTCGCCGGAAGCTGCGGACGCTGTGCGGGCTCGCGCAGAGACCGCAGCGCAGAAACAGGTTGCCGAGCGGCTGATCGCCAAGGCGCGGTATTACGAGGAAGCGCGCAAGCTGGCGCAGATCGCCAGCCGCACCGCCATCACGGAAAACGGCAAGCGCCACTTCGTGATCTGTTCGGGCGGCGGCCCTTCGATCATGGAAGGAGCCAATCGCGGGGCGGCGGACGTCGGGGCGGAATCGATCGGGCTCAACATCGTATTGGAGCACGAGCAAACGCCCAACGCCTATGTGACGCCGCACCTGTCCTTCCAGTTCCATTACTTCGCGCTGCGCAAGATGCACTTTCTGCTGCGCGCACGGGCGGTTGCCGTGTTTCCCGGCGGTTTCGGCACGTTCGACGAGCTGTTCGAACTGCTGACGCTGGTGCAGACAGGCAAGATGAAGCCCGTGCCGATCCTGTTGTTCGGCGGTGATTTCTGGGGGCGGGTGGTGAACTTTCAGGCGCTGGCCGAGGAAGGCGTGATCAGTCCGGCGGACCTGGGCCTGTTCCGGATGGTGGAGACGGCAGAGGAAGCCTGGGGTCACATCACCGCATTCTATGGGCTGGATGCGGGCTGAGGCAGCCGTGGCACAGCTGAAGACCGCACGCCTGCTGCTCCGCCCGGCGCGTGCCGATGATCTCGGTGCGCTGCACGCGATCATGCGCCAGCCGCGCACCATGGCCTACTGGTCGACCCCGCCGCACGAGAGCATCGCCCAGACGGCTGAGTTCCTTGAGGGCATGATGACAATCCCGCCGGGCGAGGGCGAGGACTTCGTCATCGAGCATGAAGGGCGGATGATCGGCAAGGCCGGGCTCTACCGCTTTCCCGATATCGGCTATCTGCTCGATCCGGCCTGCTGGGGCCAGGGTTTTGCCACGGAGGCGCTGGAGGCGGTCTTCGCGCGGGCTTTTGCGGTGCATGGCCTGCCGCGCATTGAGGCCGATGTCGATCCGCGCAATGCGGCGTCGCTGCGCCTGCTGGCGCGGCTGGGCTTTCGCGAGACTCACCGGCAGGCGCGCACATGGCTTGTCGGCGAAGAGTGGTGCGACAGCGTCTATCTGGTGCTGGATGAAGCCGACTGGTCGGCGTCGCGGCCCACCGCGTAGTGCCCCAGCGGCCCGTGCCCTGCGCCGAAACCCGGCGCAGCGAGCAGCGCGGCGCGCACGAACTGGCGGGCCTCGGCCACCGCATCGGCAAGCGGCAAGCCGCGCGCAAGGTGCGTGGCGATGGCGCTCGATAGCGTGCACCCGGTGCCGTGTGTGTGGCGTGTGGCGATGCGCGGCGCGGTCCAGATCACGTCTGCTTCGCCCGGGACGGCCAGCTTGTCCGTCACTTCCGGGCCTTCCGCGTCGCCGCCTTTTGCCAGCCACGCGATCCCACTTGCGCGCAGCGCCGCCTCTCCGCCCAGCGCGGCCAGTTCGGGGACGTTGGGCGTGGTGAGCGTGGCCAGTGCCATCAGCCGCTCGAACGCGGCGATCGTGGCTGCATCGGCCAGCGCAGCACCGCTGGTTGCGATCATCACCGGGTCGAACACCACGGGCACGGCCAGCCGCTCCAGCCGCTGCGCCACCACGGCGGCAATTTCGGGCGAGCCGAGCATCCCGATCTTGACTGCATCGACGCCGAGGTCGCCCACGCAGGCATCGATCTGCGCAGCGACCATTGCGGGGCTCGCGGCTTCCACCAGATGCACGCCGGTCGTATCCTGCGCGGTCAAGGCGGTCACGGCGGTCATCGCATAGCCGCCCAGCATCGTGATGGTTTTGATGTCGGCCTGAATGCCCGCGCCGCCGCCTGAATCCGAACCGGCAATCGAGAGTATGCGCGGGGGCGTCACCCCTTGAACTTCCGTTCGCTGGATGGCGGATACTTCGCGTGCAGCGCCTTGGCGCGGCCAGGCCGGTCCATCAGTTCGCCGCTGCAATTGGGGCAGCGATCATCCAGCGCTTCGGCACATTCCGCGCAGAAGGTGCATTCAAACGAGCAGATGAACGCGCCGGGGGCATCGGCGGGCAGATCGGTGCCGCAGCGTTCGCAATCGGGGCGCATTTCGAGCATGGCGTTGGTCCCTTAGGCGGCTTTGCGCACGGCGTCGCAGATCGTGTCGACCACTTGCTCGACTTCGGCGGCATCGTCGGCTTCGGCCATCACGCGAATGACGGGCTCGGTGCCCGAGGGGCGGATGACGAGGCGTCCGCGCCCGGCCAGCTGCGCTTCGGCCTCGGCGATCACAGCCTTGACGCTGGCGGCTTCCAGCGGCTTGCCGCCCGAAAAGCGCACGTTCTTGAGGAGTTGCGGCACGGGATCGAACAAGTGCAGCGTCTCGCTCGCGGGCTTGCCCGAAGCGATGAGCGCGGCCAGCACCTGAAGCGCGGCCACGGTGCCATCGCCGGTCGTGCCGTGGTCGGTCAGGATCATGTGGCCCGATTGCTCGCCGCCCACGTTGAAGCCGCCCTCGCGCATCTTTTCGAGCACGTTGCGATCACCCACTGCCGCGCGCACGAGATCTAGGCCGAGGCCGTTCAGATAGCGTTCCAGCCCCAGGTTGGACATGACCGTGGCGACCACGCCGCCGCCGCGCAGCGCGCCCAGCGCATGCATCCGCCCGCCGATCAGCGCCATGATCTGATCGCCGTCCACGGTCTGGCCCTTTTCGTCGACCACGATCAGCCGGTCCGCATCGCCATCGAGCGCAATGCCGATATCGGCGCGCACTTCGCGCACGCGGTTCTTCAGTGCATCGAGATGGGTCGAGCCGACGCCCGCGTTGATGTTCTTGCCGTTCGGCTCCACGCCGATGGCGATCACTTCGGCGCCGAGTTCCCACAGCGCGGAGGGCGCCACGTGATAAGCCGCGCCATTGGCGCAATCGACCACGATGCGCAGGCCATCGAGCCGCACATTGTCGGGAAGCGAGGCCTTGACTGCGTGGATATAGCGGCCGCGCGCATCCTCGATGCGGCGGGCACGGCCGACATCGGCGGCATCCGCCAGCGCAAGATCCTCTGCGAGCATGGCTTCGATGGCGAGTTCATCCTCGTCCGAAAGCTTGAAGCCATCGGGGCCGAACAGCTTGATGCCGTTGTCCTCGAATGGATTGTGGCTGGCGGAGATCATCACGCCGACATCGGCGCGCATTTCGCGCGTGAGCAGCGCCACGGCAGGCGTGGGCATCGGCCCGAGCAGGACCACATCCATGCCCACGCTGGTGAAGCCCGCGGTCATCGCGTTTTCCAGCATGTAGCCGGAAAGGCGCGTGTCCTTGCCAATCACCACGCGGTGGCGGTGATCGCCGCGCAGGAAATAGGTGCCGGCTGCCTGGCCCACCTTCATTGCGGTTGCCGCCGTCATCACTCCGGCGTTGGTCCGGCCCCGGATCCCGTCGGTGCCGAAGAATTTGCGTGTCATGGCCTGAAACAAGTCCTTTGCCGAATGAAGCTCTGGGCGCTTTTGCAGCGCGGATTGCCATATGTCCCTACACGCTTAATGTCACCGAGCCATGAACCAAGCGATTAATGATCCATCTTCCGGTGATGCGCCAACTGGCTTCATCCTGCCGCCGATTGCCCAAGTGCCTGCGCTGTGGACATTCGCCTCGCTCGCCATCGGGCTGGGCGGGGGGCTGGCGCTGGCGCTCGCCGCGCCGCAGGCCCTGCCAGCGGTGCTGATGGTATCCGAACCTGTCGGCGATTTGTGGCTACGCGCGCTGCAGGCGACGATTGTGCCGCTGGTGGCGGCGCTGCTGTTTACCGGCACGGTGCAGGTGGTCGCTACCGCCAATGCCGGGGCGCTGGCGCGGCGCAGCCTGAGCCTGTTCCTCGCCGTGCTGGGCCTCAGCGCGGCAACGGCCCTGTCACTGACCCCGTTTCTGCTTTCGCTGATGCCGATCCCCGGCGAGGCCGGGGCGGCCCTGCGGGCCACGCTGGCCGCGCCGCCGTCCGGACCGCTGCCGGGCATGGCCGAATATCTGCGCGCCATCGTGCCGACCAATGTGATCGATGCCGCCGCGAACGACCGGATGCTGCCGATGATCCTGTTCGTGGCGGTGTTTGCGCTGGCCAGCACCCGGATCGAGGCGCGCCAGCGGGCGATGCTCGCCACCTTCTTCGCGGCCGTCGCTTCGGCCATGCTGGTGGTGATCGGCTGGGTTTTGGCGGCAGCGCCCATCGGCGTGCTGGCGCTCAGCCTGACTGTCGCGGCCAAGACCGGCTCTGCCGCTATCGGCGCGCTGGCGCATTATGTGCTGGTTGTCATTCTCACTGGCTCCGCCGTGCTGCTGATCGGCTATCTCGTCGCCCTGCTGCTGGCGCGGCTTTCGCCGCTGGCGTTTGCGCGGGCGATGGTGCCGGTGCAGGTCTTCGCGCTGTCCACCCAGTCCTCGCTTGCCTCGCTCCCGGCGATGCTGGGGGCGTGCAGCAAGCTTGATGTGCGGCCAGCGACGTCCGAATTCGTCATGCCGTTGGCAGTCGCCCTGTTCCGCGCGACCAGCCCGGCGATGAACCTTGCAGTCGTGGTCTACGTGGCGAAGTGGTATGGTGTGCCGCTGACCGCGCCGATGCTGGTTTCGGGCTGGATCATGGCGATCCTCGTCTCCCTCAGCTCGGTCAGCTTGCCCGGCACGATCAGCTTCGTCGCCTCCGTCGGGCCGATTGCCATTGCCATGGGCGTGCCGGTTGCGCCGCTTGCGCTGCTGGTGGCGGTGGAAGTGCTGCCCGATCTCATGCGCACGCTGGGCAATGTGACCAATGACGTGGCCGTGACCGCGGCGGTCGACCGCTGGGACCGGGCAAGCTAGCCGGAGCCGGGCGGCCCTGCCTTTGCCGCCGGGCGGAACAGCGGTTCGCCCAGCAGAAATCCGATCACATTCGGGCGGCCAAGGTTGTCGAGCATGGCCTCGATGATCAGCAGGATCGGCACCGAAAGGAGCGCGCCCGGGACACCCCATATCCACGAGAAATAGCTGATCGCCAGCAGGATGGACACCGGGCTGACGGTCAGCCGCGCGCCGAGGATCGCGGGGGTTACGAAGTTTGCCTCCACCGCGTGAAGCCCGAGGAACGCCAGCATAGGGAAAATGCCCACCGCCACCGAACTTGCGGTGCCCAGCCCGACCAGCGCAAGCAGCGCCATCATCGCCAGCGGGCCGAGGTAGGGCAGGAAATTGAACACGAAGGCGAGGCCGCCCCACATGATCGGCGCGCTGAGGCCAAAGGCATAGGCCCCGCCCGCCACGATCACGCCCACGCCGAGGTTGATCAGCGCCACCGTGAGCAGATACCCAGCCACGCGGTCCTGCACATCGCGCATCACACGGGCGATGCGCACCGATGCGTTGCCACTGTTGCCATCACGCGCCAGACGGCGCTGCACGCGCAGCCGCGTTTCGATCATGAAGAAGGTCATCAGCAGCGTGACAAGGATTTCAAGCACGACGCTGGGCGTGGCAAAGGCCACCTGTTCGATCACCGAAGGGCTGGCGAGCACCACTTCGCGCGGGCTGTGGCCCATGAGGCGCGCCAACTGGCGGTTGAAATCACTCACCCACGCCAGATTGCCGCGCAGTTCGGCAAAGCGGCGGCTGACAACTTGCACCATGTCGGGCACCTGATCGACCATCGCAAAGGCTGGCTGGAGGATCAGGGCAAGGGCGAGCACGATCACGCCGGTCATGATGAGGATCGCCAGAAGCGCGGCGAGCATGCCGGGCAGGCCGATGCGGCTCAGCCGGTCGGCCAGCGGGGCGAGAATGATGGTCATGACCAGCGCGGTAACGGGCGGGAGGAACACCACCGAACCGATGGAAAGCACAAACGGCAGAGCCAGAAAAAGCCCCGCCATGAGCAGCAGCACGATGGCCGATTGCAGCCGGGCGCGCGTATCACCCGCCCACTCGTCATGGACGCGCGGCAGTGCGGCGGGGGCTTCCAGATCAGGATCGGGCATGTCGGCCATACGGGGCGTTCTGCGCCTCACGCGTTGCGGGATCAAGGCCGGACAGGGGCATTAACGTCTTGTCCGCCGCGCTGGAAAACCGCCCCGACCCGTTGCGTCAGCCAGCCAGACTCTTCCCGTAGATCACGTATTCCTTGTTCACCTGGCTATTGATGGCATCGGCGATGGCGACCATCCCCTGGTTGTCATCAAGGATCCAGCCGATTTCCCCGCGTGAGGAACCGTAGCGCGCCACAGCATTGCGGCGGATGTATTCGATCATCATGAAGGCCAGCTGGCTGGCAAGGCGGGAGGCCTGCAGCCGCTTGCGCACACCCATCAGCGGTACGCGCATAGTGCGGCTTTGCGGTTTGCGCAGCCACAGCAGCAGCTTGGCCCAATTGAACGGGAACAGCGAGCTACCCATCGGCTTGAGCACTTCGTTGAGATCGGGCAGCGTCATCATGAAGGCCACCGGCTCGCCGTCATATTCGGCGATCATGATGAGGTCTTCGCGCACGATCGGTTTGAACTTCTTCCCGGCATAGGCAATTTCGGTGTCGGTGAATGGCACGAAGCCCCAGTTGTCGGACCACGCGTCGTTCAGGATGTCGAGGATCAGCTTGGCTTCGGCATCGAACTTGCTTTTCTCGACGCCGCGGATGCGGATGCGTGGGTTCTTCTCGCCCGAGGCAACGATGCGCTGGATAAGCGGAGGAAACTCCTTCGAGATGTCCAGCTCATACGTCAGCAGCGACTTGGTGGGCACATAGCCCATGCCTTCGATATAGGGCGGATAGCGCTTGCTCTGGTGCCCCATCATCACGGTTGGCGATTGCTCGAAGCCGCGCACGAGCTGGCCCGGCTCTTCCCAGATCGACATCGAGATCGGCGCGAGCACGCGGGTCATGCCCTTCTCGCGCAGCCAGTCTTCGGCGCGGGCGATCAGCGCGCGGGCGACCGCCTCATCCTCAGCCTCCAGCAGGCCCCAGTTCCCTGTGCCCGGCCCCATGCCCTGCGCCGGGTCCATCGCGGTGGCGAGCTTGTCGATATGCGCCGAAATGCGGCCCACCACCGCTCCACCGCGCCGGGCGAGGAACAGCTGCACATCGGCATGTTCGAAGAACGGGTTCTTGCCCGGCGTGATGAGTTCGGTCGCTTCCATGCGCAGCGGCGGCACCCACGCCGGATCATGCGCGTTGATGCGATAGGCCAGGTCCACAAAGGCAGTGCGATCGGCCTTGCCGGAAACCGGGGTGATGCTTACTTCGCCATTCGCTGCTGGAGTTCCGGCCACGATCTTGCCTTTGTTTGGAAGTATTGGAAAAAATTGCGGGGCTTGCCTGCGGTGCGCCGGGCAGGATTGTCAAGCCGCACGCCGCTTAAAGCGTCTTTGGGTCACGCGCCTCGGGCCGAACAGGATTGAATTGCATGCTTGCCTCTCCCTCTCTCGAAACGCCTTCTGCGCTGGAGCCCCGGCCGGTTGGTGCCGCACCCGGAGAGGCTGCGATTCTGGCGCGCACCCCTGATGACAAGGCCATGCTGCGCGCCGCCGTCGAACTGACGCGCGATCTGGCGGAGGCAAAACCATCGGTGTTCTGGCCCGATATGCTGGCCTCCGCGTTCACCGGCTATGCCGCGCTCGCCGGGGTGATCCTTGTTCAGAACATCTGGCTGGCAGCGGCGCTGGGTGTGCTCTCTGCGCTCGCGCTTTACCGCGCGCTGCTGTTCATCCACGAGCTTTCGCATATCCACAGACACGCGCTGCCGGGCTTTCGTCTGGGGTGGAACCTCCTTGTCGGCATCCCGCTGCTAACGCCTTCTTTCATGTATGAAGGGGTTCATCCGCTGCACCATGCGCGCACGCGCTATGGCACGGCGGAAGATCCCGAATATCTGCCGCTGGCGCTGATGAAGCCGTGGTCGCTGCCGGTGTTTCTGCTCACCGCGCTCCTGCTACCCGTTGCGCTCCTCGTGCGGTCGGCGGTGCTGGTGCCGCTGGGCGCGGTCATCCCGCCGCTGCGCCGGCTGGTCTGGGCGCGCGCTTCGGCGCTCGCGATCAACCCCGCCTTTCGCCGACGCCCGCCCGAAGGAGAGTTCGCGCGGATGGTGCTGTGGCAGGAAGCGGGTGCGGCGGGCTGGGCGTGGTTCCTGCTCGGCTGGTCCGCCACGCATGGCTGGCGGCCGCTCCTGATCGGGATTGCCGTGATCGCCCTCGGCGCCGTGCTCAACCAGGCGCGCACGCTGGTCGCGCACCTCTGGGAAAACGAGGGCGAGACGATGACGGTGACGGGGCAGTACCTCGATTCGGTCAACGTGCCGCCGCCGGGCTGGGCGACTGCGCTGTGGGCGCCGGTCGGCCTGCGTTATCACGCGCTGCATCACCTCCTGCCCAGCGTCCCCTATCACGCGCTGGGTGAGGCGCATCGCCGCCTGACCGCAGAACTGGGGCAGGGGTCGACCTATGAAAGGTCGAGCTATGCTGGGTTGTTTCCGCTGCTGGGGCGGCTGGTGCGCAGCACGCTGGCGGCGCGCTGATTTCCTTTATTCCTCGCTTCTGACGAGCACCGTCTCGCCAATCAGCAGGAACAGGAAAAAGGGCGCCCACGCGGCGAGGATGGGCGGATAGCCGCCGAAGTTGCCCATCGCGAGTGCGGCGTTGTCGACCACGAAATAGGCAAAGCCCAGCGCCATGCCAATCACGGCGCGCACGAACAGCATGCCCGAACGCGCGAGGCCGAACGCGGCCACCGCGCCAAGCAGCGGCATCAGCAGGGCGGATAGCGGGCCGGAAAGCTTGTGCCACCATTTGCCCTCAAGCTCGCTGGTGCGGTAGCCGGCGCTGCGGATCGCGTCGATCGACTGCGAGAGCTGCGTGATCGATTCGCCATCGGCATCCGCCTTGCGAATCACCACCTGCGCCGGATCGACGTTGCGCGCGAAGACCTGCCCTGCCGGATAGGCGATGCGGCGGGCGCTCTGCACATCAAAACCGGTGGGCTGGCTGAAATGCCAGCCGGGCTTTGCATATGTCGCGCCAGGCGCGCGCACGATTTCTGTCACCATGCCGGCACCATCGCGCCGATACCAGCTGACATCGGTCATGCGCGTTGCCGTGCCCCGTCCCGCGACCGAACGCGCGAACAGCAGATTGCCGCCATCCTGAAGCCAGACGTTGGTCTTCACTGCGCTGTCACGTGGGATCGCGCCATAATCGACTGCCTGCCATGCCTTGAGCGTAGCGGAGGAGCGCACGACCACGCGTTCGTTGAACACGAATGTCACCGCCGAGGTGACTGCGGCAACGAGGAACAGCGGCGCCAGCACCTGATGCGCCGAAAGCCCGGCAGCCTTGAGCGCGATGACCTCGCTGTTCTGGTTCAGTGTCATCAGCGTGATGATCGTGGCGAGCAGCACGGAATAGGGCAGGAAGCGGCTGATCAGCTGCGGAATGCGCAAGGTGGCATAGGTCAGCAATTCGCCCTGTCCGTTGCCGGGCGCGGCGAGGATGCGGCCGCTTTCGCTCAGCAGATCAAGCATCTGCAGCACGAGCACCAGCATCAGCATCACGGCCACGATCCGCACCGCGAACATGCGGCCGATATAGAGCGTGATCGTGCGCGAGGGGAAGAAATCAAGCTGCATCGACCACTCCCGATACCGCAACCTGGCGCGGCTTGCGCGACGCAAACAGCTTCATCACCGCGCGCGAGATCTTGGCAAAGCCGGTTTCCAGTGCGCCGATCGGCTGCCCGCCGGGCACATAGGCCAGCCTCCAGTACATCGCCACGATCAGCGCGGCGAACAGCACGAACGGTCCCCATAGTGCCAGTGTGGGATCGACGCGGCCGAGGCTGGAGACGTCCTGCCCGTATTCGTTGACCTTGTGATACGCGACCACCATCACGATCGAGACGAACACGCCCAGCGCCGAGCTGGAACGCTTGGGCGGCACCGCCAGCGCCACTGCCAGCAGTGGCAGCAGGAACATCATCGCTACCTCGACCAGCCGGTAATTGAGGCTGGCAATGCTCTGATAGCGGGCCGCCTCGCTGGAATTCTTGCTCCAGCCGATGCGCAGCAGTTCGGGGAGGAAGTACTCGCGGTCGCGCTCCCCGCGGCTGCGGAACTGCTCGATCTTGGGGAGGTCGATAGGCAGGTCGTGCGTTGCGAAGGTCAGCACGCGCGGGGAATTGATGCCGGGGCCATCCTGCACAATCTGCCCTTCCGACAGGCGCAGGATCACCGTGTCGGGGTTTTCCTTGTTGGCAAAGAACTGCCCCTCGCGCGCGGAGATGACCAGCACCTGCCCGTCCTTGCTGGCGATCCGCGCAAAGATGCCGCGCAAGTCCCGCCCTTCATCGCGGCTCGAATCGACGCGCAGCGCGGTGCGGTCCTGCAGCGTGTTGAACTCCCCCACCTTGATCGAGGCGCCCAGCGCGCCCGAGCGCAGATCAAACTGGAGCTGCTCGTAATAATAGCGCGAAAGCGGCTGGAGATAGCCAACGATCAGCAAGTTGAGCGCTGCCAGCACCACGGTGAAGAGATAGGGCACGCGCAGCAGCCGCGTGTAGGACAGGCCCACTGCGCGCATCACGTCGAGCTCGGACGAAGTGGCAAGGCGGCGGAACGCCAGCAGGATGCCCAGCATCAGCCCGAGCGGGATCGCGAGGCTGGCATATTCGGGCAGGAGGTTGGCCAACATCTTGAACACGACGCTGACCGGTCCGCCTTCCGTTGCCACGAAATCAAACAGCTTGAGCATCTTGTCGAGCACAAGCAGCGAGGCCGCGATCACGAACACCGCACACATTGGCACGAGCACGAGCCGCGCAATATATCGATCAGTGGCGGTAAGGACAGGCAAGGGCGGGACGGCTCGCTGCGACCGGGTGGGGGGCATCCGGTTAGCCCGGTTCAGGGGCAGGCGGAAGGCGAAAATGCTGGTTGGCCGCCGCGGCCCATCGCCAATGGCGGGCGCTCAGGCCCGAATCACGCCTTTTCGAGCGTGCACTGCAGTGGGTGCTGGTTCTGGCGCGCGAAGTCCATCACCTGATTCACCTTGGTTTCCGCGATCTCGTAGGGGAAAATGCCGCAGACGCCGACGCCCTTCTGGTGGACGTGAAGCATCACGCGCGTGGCCTGCTCCAGATCCATGCCGAAAAAGCGCTTCAGCACCATCACGACGAATTCCATCGGCGTGTAGTCATCGTTGAGCATCAGCACCTTGAACATGCTGGGCTTCTTGGGGCGGGTGCGAGTCTTGGTGGCGATGCCGACCTGATCGTCGCCGTCGTTGCCGCCGCCGTTACCGCCAGGACCATCGGGTTCGCCAGCAGCGCGCGTGCCTTCGCGCACCGCGAATGCGGCAGTAGAGGCGGCAGTGCCCTCGGGGGCGCCGTGGTTGGCTGTTATCTTCATGGCGTGGCTGCAATATCGCATCGCCGGGCGCTGCGTACAAGAGGGGGCGAAGCACTTGGCCTCAAAGTCCAGGATCGGAGGTGATCCCGCGCCGGACGCTGATGATGCGAAACGGGCCGGACAGGAGAAATCCCGTCCGGCCCGCTGCTTGTTCATCGCCCGCCCGCGCCGCAGCGCTGGTGAAGCGCGCTGATCAGGCTGCGTGCTTGATCTTCTCAACCGCGAGGCTGACGCGGTTCGAGATCGGCTGGAACGCTTCGCTGGCGAGCTTGAGCATCGCTTCGCTGTTCTTCGAGGTCGCGGCCATCGCGGCGTCGAACTGCTTACGCATCATGGCGTTCTGCTTCTCGAAGAACTCGGCCGGCGACTTCACGGCAGCCAGTTCCTTGATTTCGGCTTGCATCGTCTCGACCACGGTCTTGGTCTCGGCGGCGTAGCTCTTGGTCATTTCCTGCAGGCCGGTGGCGAGGATCTTGCTCGATTCCACAACGGCTTCGACGTTGCCCTTGGTGAAGGCGCCCATGTCGCCCAGCGCAGCCTGGCTCTTTTCGAGCGCGGCCTTCGCCTTTTCGGCAGCTTCCTTCATCGCGGTCTGGATGGTTTCGGTCATTTCGGTGGGGATGGCGTTCATGATGATAAAATCCTTCTGCTTGGTGGCTGCGCTCTTCGTGGAGACAGCCTGATTCTTGTTGGTTCGGGTCGGGGTCATGCTGGTTTTTGCGGCAGGCTTTAGCGCGGGCTTTGCAGCCTTTGCCTTGACCTTCCGCACCGGCGCTGCGGCCGGAGCCTCCGGCGCTACCGCAGCCGTTTCAGAGGAAGCCGAGGCGACCTTGCGGGGCCGACCGGGCTTGCCCTTGGGCTTGACGGATGCCGCCGGAGCGACGTCCACAGGCCCTTCCGGCTGCGCGAGTGGTGCGGCGGGGGCGGTTTCCGCCTCGGCCATCGGCGCGGCGATTGCTGCGCTTGCGATATCCTTGGTTTCGTCTTCCATGACCGTACTGCTCCTGCGCCGGACACGCCCCTCTCACTCGAACCAAGAACTTGGGTCAGCAGAAAGCCGTGTTGCACTGCACAAAATAGGGCGCTGCCCCCGCAAGGTCAAGGCATTTTGTGCGCTGCAACATTTTAAAACGTGCGGCGCCAAGGGTGTTTGAGAGGCCGGGAGCGCTCACCGCGTCTTCACATAGCGCCCCGGTGCATCCTCGATCACCTTGTCACCCCGGCCGCCCGGTACACGCTTACCTATGGCTGGCACCATGGCGGCGTCGTCGGCGCGGATCCACTCGATCCAGTCGGGCCACCAGCTGCCCTTGGTCTCGCGCGCGCCTTCGACGAATTCGGCCAGCGTGGTCGGCGCACCATCGTTGCGCCAGTATTGATACTTGCCCGCATCCGGCGGGTTGACCACCCCGGCGATATGGCCCGATCCCGCCAGCAGGAAGCGCCATGGCCCCGCCAGCAGCCGGGTCAGCTTCCACACGCTTTCCGCCGGGGCAATGTGATCGTCGCGCCCGGCCTGAATGTAGCAGGGCGTGGTGATCAGGTGCAGGTCGATCGGCGTGCTGGCGATCTCCAGCGAATCGGGCATGACCAGCCGGTTGTCGCGGTAGAGGTCTTCGAGATAGGCCTTGTGCCACTTAGCCGGAAGGTTGGTGGTATCGCCGTTCCAGTGGAGCAGGTCGAAGGCCGGATAGTCCTCGCCCAGCAGATAATTGCTCACCACGTAGTTCCAGATGAGATCCGGCCCGCGCAGCAGATTGAACGTCGCGGCCATATAACGCCCATCAAGATAGCCGTCGGTCACCATGCTCTCGAGCAGCTTGATCTGGCTGTCGTCGATGAACGACTTGAGATCGCCTGCCTTCTCGAAATCCACCTGCGCGGTGAAGAAGGTGGCCGAGCGCACCTTGTCGGCCTCTCCCCGCCTCGCCATCAGCGCCAGCGTCGCGGCCAGCGTTGTGCCTGCCACGCAATAGCCGATGGTGTGGGTCTGCGGCACGCCGAGCCTCTCGCGCACGACGTCGATCGCCTCAACCTGCGCGAGGACGTAATCGTCCCACATCACATCTGCCATCGACGCGTCGGCCGATTTCCATGAGACCACGAACACCGTCAGGCCCTGCTCCACCGCCCAGCGGATGAAGCTTTTCTTGGGGTTCAGGTCGAGGATGTAGAAGCGGTTGATCCATGGCGGGAAGATCAGCAGCGGCACCGCGAGGATGTTTTCGGTGACCGGGCTATACTGAATCAGCTGATAAAGCGGTGTTTCGTGCACCACCTTGCCGGGGGTGATCGCGATGTTGCGGCCCAGTTCGAACGCTTCGGGATCGGTGTGCGTCAATTGACCCTTGCGCATGTCTGCAAGCAGATGCTCGACACCCTTGACGAGGTTTTCGCCGTGCGTTTCCAGCGTGCGTTCGATTACCAGCGGATTGGTCATCGGGAAGTTGGCCGGGCTCAGCGCATCGACCACCATCCTTGTGAAAAACTGCACCTGATGCTGGCGTTCGGGCGTCAGGCCCTGCACTTCTTCGGCCATCGCGGTCAGCCGTTCGGCAAGCAGCAGATAGGTCTGGTGGAGCAGTGCAAACCATGGCTGTTCGCGCCAGCGCGGATCGGCGAAGCGCCGGTCCTGCCGGGGCAGCGGCGCATCCTTCGCATCCGGCCCGGCTCCGGCCGTAGTCGTACCTATGCCATAGCGGCCCAGCACCGTGGCCCACAGTTCCAGCCCGTCTTCCCATAGCTTGGCCTGGGTTTCGGCCTGCGCCAGCGGCAGCGCGGAATACCAGGTGCTGAACAGGCTCGTCCAGCGCGCGGGGTCGGCGATGCGGGCCACCACCGGCTCGGCCTGACCCATCCGCTCGGCACCGAAATCGAGCCACATCTTCTGCAGCTTGGCGGCAGACATCGCCCAGTGCTGCATATCGGCCGGGCCGGGCGTCGGGGTGGCTGCGGTGGGCAGGAACGGCGCAAACATGGCCTGCATCGCCTCGCCCTGCTGGCGCATGAAATCTTCGATCACCGCCGTATCGAGGGGGCTTTCCGGCATATCGGGCGGCGTCGCAGGGTCGGTCATGGCGGAGCATCCTTGTTGCGCGGGTACACCCTATATAGCGCCCTTCGTGCCGCTTGTGAGCCCTTCCGGTTTCCACGGGCCAACGATTGTCGTAAGGGGCCTGATGGAACGGCGCTTTTGCCGGGCCAAAGGAGTGCGAGAAACCACCGTGACCGAAGAATTCTACCGCATGAAGCGCCTGCCGCCCTATGTCATCGCCGAAGTGAACGCGATGCGGGCCGCCGCGCGCGCCCGCGGGCAGGACATCATCGATCTCGGCATGGGCAACCCCGATCTCCCGCCGCCGCCGCATGTGATCGAAAAGCTTTGCGAAGTGGCGATGAAGCCCGATGCGCATGGCTATTCCGCGTCAAAGGGCATCCCCGGCGTGCGCAAGGCGCAGGCCAATTATTACGCGCGCCGCTTCAATGTCGAACTCGATCCCGAGAACGAAGTGGTTATGACCATGGGTTCAAAGGAAGGGCTCGCCAGCCTTGCCACCGCGATCACCGCGCCGGGCGATGTCGTGCTCGCGCCCAATCCCAGCTACCCGATTCACACGTTCGGTTTCATCATCGCGGGCGCGACGATCCGTTCGGTGCCGACCACGCCTGATGAACGCTACTGGGAAGCGCTCGATCGCGCGATGCGCTACAGCGTGCCGCGCCCCTCGGTGGTGATCGTCAACTACCCGTCGAACCCCACGGCCGAGACGGTGGACCTGGCGTTCTACGAGCGGCTTGTCGCGTGGGCGAAAGAGAACAAGGTGTGGGTACTGTCTGACCTCGCCTATTCCGAGCTTTACTTCGATGGCCAGCCGACGCGCTCGATCCTGGAAGTGCCGGGCGCGAAGGATGTCGCGGTTGAGTTCACTTCGATGTCGAAGACCTTTTCGATGGCTGGCTGGCGCGTGGGCTTTGCCGTGGGCAACAAGCAGCTCATCGCCGCGCTTACGCGCGTGAAGTCGTACCTTGATTACGGCGCGTTCACGCCGATTCAGGCCGCGACTTGCGCTGCGCTCAATGGGCCGCAGGATATCGTTGAGGCGAACCGTCTGCTCTACCAGAAGCGCCGCGACGTGATGGTTGAGGCATTTGGCCGTGCGGGCTGGGACATCCCGAGCCCGCGCGCATCGATGTTCGCGTGGGCGCCGCTGCCGCCTGCGCTGCGCGAGATGGGCAGCCTTGAGTTTTCCAAGCAGCTCCTCACCCACGCCGAAGTCGCGGTTGCGCCGGGCGTCGGTTATGGCGAGGATGGCGAGGGCTATGTCCGCATCGCGATGGTGGAGAACGAGCAGCGCCTGCGCCAGGCCGCGCGCAACATTCGCCGCTATCTTTCCAGCATGGGCGTCAACGCCAGCGCTGCCTGAACAACGAGCACAAGCAAACCAAACATCAGCCGGAGAGGGCCATGAACTTCTACGACCGCGTCAGCATCACCATCGAAGACCACGTTGCTCATGTCCTGCTCGACCGGGCGGACAAGATGAACGCGCTCGACGATGCGATGTTCGAGGCGATTGTCGCGGCGGGCTCGCACCTGCACCACACCAAGGGCGTGCGCAGTGTGGTCCTCTCTGGCGCGGGGCGCTCGTTCTGCGCTGGGCTCGATCTGTCGAGCATGGGCAATCCGGACCGCTGGGGGAAGGACGGGAGCCTGACCGACCGCACCCACGGCAACGCCAACCGCGCGCAGCAGGCGGCGATGGTGTGGCGCAAGCTGCCGATGCCGGTAATCGCGGCGGTCCATGGCGTGTGCTTCGGCGGCGGTCTGCAAGTGGCAAGCGGTGCGGATATCCGCATCGCTCACCCCGATACGCGCATGGCGGTGATGGAAGTGAAGTGGGGCCTCGTGCCCGATATGGGCGGCTATGTGCTGTGGCGGGACAATGTGCGCGATGATGTGCTGCGCGAACTGACCTACACGCACCGCGAGTTCAGCGGCACAGAGGCGGCGGCCTTCGGCTTTGCCACCCATGTCGATGCCGATCCGCTGAGCCGCGCCATGGCGCTGGCGCGGGAGATTGCAGGCAAGAGCCCGCACGCCGTGCGCGGTGCCAAGCTGCTTACCAATCGCACTGCCTATATGGGCGAGGACGAGATCCTCATGGCCGAGAGCGTGGCGCAGCACGCGCTGATGTATTCGCCGGGCCAGATCGAGGCGGTGAAGGCCGGTATGGAAAAGCGTGCGGGCGAATTCGTCGATCCCTGAGCGGCGCAGCGGCACACCATCGCGCCACAACATGAAGAATCCCGTTGCGGCCAGCCCGGTGCTCGGCTAACCGCCCCCTTCCACGCTGATGCGCATCGGGGCCCGATGGCGGAGTGGTGACGTAGCGGACTGCAAATCCGTGCACGCCGGTTCGATTCCGGCTCGGGCCTCCATTTCACCTGATCATCGATGTTTTGCGGCCCGTGTTATCAGGCGGCCGTCGGTTCATCCTGCGCCTTGGTCCGATGGCGCGGCGGGCGGGGGGCAGGGAGCAGTTGCTCGTCGACCAGCGGGGAAAGCCGCTGCATGCCGGTGTGCTCCAGTTCATGCTGGAGCTTGCGGTATTGCGCCAGGATCGTCTCACCCAGCGCGGTGAGTTGGGCACCCGCCTTCTGGTTGCCCGGTGTCGTGGCGACCAGCGGAGTCTGCCAGCAGCGGTTCATCGCATCGACCAGCAGCCAGGTTCGGCGATAGCTCATGCCCAGGGCGCGTCCGGCTGCGGAGATCGAATGGTGGCTGGCGATGGCGTCCAGCAGATCGGCCTTGCCCGGCCCCATCGCCACTTCATCGCCGCACAGGATCTGCAGCTTGAACTTGAGCGGTGATTGCAAGGCCATGTGCGTACACTAGAATCATTTCCATTGGCGTGGAAGCGGCGCCGAAGCCTCGCATCGACCATACCGGGGCATTCACCATCGCGCCGACAGAACTTGCGCTTCCTGCGTAGCGCAATTGAGACAGTTTTTTCAGGAAGTTTACGATTTGGAAGGCGGTCCGCCTGCATGGACGGAGCTTGGGTATTCTGTGCGCCCATGTCCCGCCTGGCCTGCGCGGGGCGGATGCGTGCAGCGGTGCCCACGGATGGAGGAATTTCGCCACATGCTGCGCCGATCGAAAGCCATGGGAGGCCACATGAGCGCTTCAATGCGATCACTGCTCGCCAGCCTGGTGCGCGATACGGCGGGCAATACGCTGGGCATTGCGCTCGCCACGATCATCCTCCTCGTCAGCCTTGCGGGCAGCGGCACCGATATGGCGCGCGCCTACATGACGCGGACCAGCCTTCAGAACGCGTGCGACGCGGGCGTGCTGGCAGGCCGCAAGGCAATGGCGACTTCGGGCACCTATGGCGTGACGGAGACGGCGAAGGCGAACAAGATGTTCAACTTCAACTTCAACCCGAACGCCACCAACGCCGATTCGATCGTCTTCAACACCTCGTCCACCGGCACCGGCGCTGTCAGCGGCACGGCGAGCACGGTGATGCCGACCGCGGTCATGGGCATTTTCGGATACAAGAACCTGACGCTGACGGTGGAGTGCAGCGCCGAACTGCAGATGGCGAGCGCGGACGTGATGTTCGTGCTCGATACCACGGGTTCAATGGCGTGGGAGCCGGATGGCACCAATGTTAACAGCGGTCCCACCTCAAAGATCGTCGGCCTGCGCCAGGCTATCCGCGATTTCTACACGACGGTTGCCAGTTCGGTGACCGACAAGACCAACACCCGCATCCGCTTCGGTTTCGTGCCCTATAGCGCCACTGTCAACGTGGGCGCACTAGTGGCCGACGGCACGATGCCGACCAGCCATCTTGCCGATAGCCAGCCCTTCCAGACCGCCCTCGCGAGGTTCGACACCCCGGTCAATGTCGGCACGGCGGGTGCGCCGGTTGCAAGTATCGAGACCTACGCGACCAACATCACCTCAGCCAACTGCACCAACTGGGGCAGGAACACCTGGCCGGTCAATATCGGTTCCCCCGTCAATGCCGGCGGGCCGCCCCCGGCGGATACGACCAGAACCACGTATTCGTGGCGTTCATGGACCCGCGTTTCGGGCAGCGGCTCCAGCGCGCTGGGCACTTGTCGGCGCAATCGCAGCGTAACGACAACGACGTATGTGACGCGCTACCAGTTCACCAACTGGAGCTTCCAGGCGGCCACACTGGATGTCACCGCGTTCAAGGGCATGGGCAATGTGCCGGTGGTGACCAATATCTCCTCGACCGCCACGGTTCCGACTGCCGGTACGTATGACATGCCCGCGCTCGCTGCGCTTAATGGCACCACGGGAGTCACCGGGCTGACAACTGTCAACGCGCGGTGGGATGGCTGCATCGAGGAACGCCAGACGGTCCAGAGCCTGTCCATGAACCCGATTCCGAGCGGCGCGACCGACCTCGACATCGATTCGGTGCCGTCTAGCGATGCCACACGCTGGAAGATCTATGAGAATGATCTCGTCTGGTATCGCGGTTCAGGCACTGGTCCGCGCACCGCCACTTCGATCCCGTCGGGTGTCGGCCGCGAAGACTCGCAGTGCCCGCCGCCGGCCATGCTGTTCACCGATGTCGATACGACAAATCCGACGGTCGTGCCGGACTGGCTTGAAACCTATGTGAACACGCTTGTGGCGAACGGCAGCACCTATCATGATGTCGGTATGATCTGGGGCGCGCGCCTTGCCAGCCCCACCGGTCTGTTCCAGACGAACGTCAACGCCGATCCGGTCAAGTACCCTTCGGTCAGCCGCCACATCATCTTCATGACAGACGGTGACATGGCCCCCAGCACCACCGCCTACAGCGCCTATGGCGAAGAGCTCTATGACAACCGCGTGGCGCCTTCGGGCACCGACAACACCACGCTGCGCAACTATCACAACAACCGCTATGTGGCGGCCTGCAACCGCGCCAAGAACCTGGGCTATACGGTGTGGGTGATCGGTTTTGGCCAGACGCTGAACACGCAGATGACCACCTGCGCCACCGCCGGCCGCGCCTATTTTGCAAGCAACACGACCGCGCTCAGCAACACCTTCAAGTTCATCGCCGGCCAGGTGGCCGACTTGCGGATCAACAAGTGATGACCCAGTCTTCCCTGCGCCCAAATCTGCGCTCTGGCCTGTTCCGCCGCCTGCGGCAGGACCGCCGCGGCACCAGCGCGATCGAGTTCGGCATGACCGCGCCGATCCTGTTCATGGTCGTGTTCGGCACGGTGCAGGTCGCGCAGAGCTATTATGTCAACACCGTGCTCAATGGCGCGGTGAACGCGGCGGCGCGCAAGTCTTCGCTGCAGAGCGGCCAGAGCAGCTCGAGCGACCTCGACACGCTTGTCTCGAAGATGGTCAAGTATGTCATGCCTACTGCGAGCGTGACGTTCACACGCAAGAACTATTCGGAATTCACAGCGGTTGGCAGTCCCGAAGACTTCACCGATACAAACAAAAACGGCGCGTATGATACCAACGAATGCTTTGTCGACATGAACGGCAACAGCACCTGGGATGCCGATATGGGCAAGACCGGGCTTGGCGGCGCGAACGACGTGGTCGTCTACACGGTCACCGTGTCCTACAAGCAGTGGTTCGGCTTTGCGAAGATGTTTGGTCTTCCCGAATACCAGACGATCCCTTCGACCACCATTCTCAAGAACCAGCCGTTTGCAACCCAGTCGACTCGCACGGGGGTATCGGTATGCCCATGAACGCGCTGTCTGCCGTCAGCACCGCAGGTGCCCCGGCTTCGGCCCGCCCCAAAGGGCGTCAGCGCGGCCTGCTGCGCCGGATCCTTGGCGATTCCCGGGCCACGAGCGCGGTGGAGCTTGGGCTTGCCTTGCCGTTCCTGATGGGCCTTGCGCTTACCGGAACCGAAGTGGTCAGCCTCGCGCTCATCCATGTGAAGCTCAACCAGTTGGCGATCACCGTGGCGGATAACGCCAGCCGCGCCAAGCAGACGCAGGTCAACGGTGCGCCCCAGTTCCGCGAATACGATGTCAATCAGGTGTTCCGCGCCGCCGCGCTCCAGTCGGAGGATCTGGGTATCCCCGCGCGCGGCCGGGTCATTCTCTCCAGCCTGCAGGTCAATGGCGCGGGCGGGCAATGGATCGCGTGGCAGCGCTGCTGGGGCAAGAACACCTGGCCTTCGCGCTATGGCGCGCAAGGCACCGGTGCCACCGGCACCGCGTTCAAGGGCATGGGCTATACCTCCACCAAGATGACCGCCGATGCAGGCACGGCGATCATGTTTGTGGAGATCGCCTACGACTACAAGCCGTTCTTCCTCGGCAGCATCCTGCCTTCAAAACTGATCCGCAAGGAAGCGGCGCTCTATGTGCGCGATGACCGCGATCTGACGCAGATCTTCAACCCTTCCCCTGCGCAGACCGTGGCGACCTGCTAAGCGGGAACCTCGGCACGGGTCTCGGCTGGTGTCGGCACGATCCGGCTGATGATCCAGACCACAGCGGCAAACCACACCGCACCCAGCGCAACCGCCAGGATTACCTGCCGGAAATCCTCCCCCGCCTGGATCACCGGGGCGTTGAACACGGTGATGAACAGCATCGTGCTCTGGTTGCAGACCAGCGCGGCGCGCCCGGCCACGACAAGGAACACCGCGCCGATCATCAGCAGCAGGGCTGCGGCGATGAGCGCCGGGTTGCCCATGGCCGTGCCGGTCTGCAGCATGAAGCTGAGGCCTGCCCCGGCCAGCGCGCCGATCAGCGCGGCGGGCAGGGCTTTCAGTGCAAGCTCGTGCAGCGCGGACCAGGCCCAAAGGAGCAGGAAACCGGCATAGAGCGGGGTGACATGCAGCCACGCGCCCAGCGCCACGAAACCGGCAACCACCACGATGACGCCCAGCGTGACGATCGCGGCCTGCCCCAACGGTAGCTGTTTTGGCGCAGCCGCGCCGCTTGAATTGGACATGACGAAGCTCTCCCGCAATGCCCGGTGCAGCTGTGCCGCCCGGATCTGATGCAAAGGCTCGCGCGCGATGGAGTGATTGTCAACCGAAGGGGACTTTGCGCCCAGTTTCGCCCAGTGCTAGTCGCGCGGCATGACTGCAAAACTCGATCCGTTTCACGCCATCACCATCTCGGCCATCGCGCAGCGCCTCATGGCTGAAGGCCGCTCGATCATCCGCATGGAGTATGGCCAGCCTTCCACCGGTGCCCCTGCCGCCGCGCTCGCCCGCGCGCACGCTGTGCTGGACGAGGAGGACAAGGGATACTGGGAAAGCACCGACCTGCTGGAGCGCCTCGCTCGCCATGTCGAGGACACGACCGGAGTGGCCGTCTCGTCCGACCAGATCGTGCTGACCTGCGGCGCCTCTCCGGCGCTGGTCATCGCGCTGTCGTTGCGCTTTGGCCCCGGCGCGCGGGTCGCCATCGCGCGGCCGGGCTATGTTGCCTATCGCAACACCTTGCGTGCGTTGTCCATCGAACCGGTGGAGCTGCCGTGCGGGCCTGAAGTCGGCTATCAGATCACTGCCGCTGCGCTGGCTGCGGTTGATCCTGCGCCCGATGGCGTGATCATCGCCAGCCCGGCCAATCCCACCGGCACCGTGATCCCGCCTGCGGAAATGGCCGCGATTGCTGAGGTCTGCCGGGCGCGCGGCATTCGCATCATCTCGGACGAGATCTATCAGGGCATCACCTATGGCCAGCCCGCCAGCTCGATGCTGCCGTTCGACCGCCAAGCCATCGTGGTCAACAGCTTCTCCAAGTATTTCAGCATGCCGGGCTGGCGGCTTGGCTGGCTGGTGGTCCCGCCCGATCAGATCGATCAGGCCCGCGCGCGGATGGGCAATCTGTTCCTCACCCCGCCCTCGCTCAGCCAGCACGCGGGGCTGGCCGCGCTCGATTGCGCAGAGGAGCTGGATGGCCATGTGCGCACGTATGCGCGCAATCGTGATCTGCTGCTGGCCGCGCTGCCGGCAATGGGCCTTGCCCGCATCGCGCCGCCGGATGGCGCGTTCTATGTCTATGCCGATGTCGGCCATCTGACGCAGGATTCGATGGCATTCTGCATCAGGCTGCTCGAAGAAACCGGCGTGGCGACGGCGCCGGGAATCGATTTCGACCCGGTCGATGGGCACCGCTTCGTGCGCTTCAGCTTCGCGGTTTCAACCCCGCTGGTGGAAGAGGCCATCGCGCGGATGACCCCGTGGTTTCAGGCGCAAGAAGGGTTGGCGCTAGGTCGGCTGGCGCAGCGCTGAAACAAAAAGGGGGCAGCCCGCAGACCGCCCCCTCCGCATTCCGGATCAGCGCATCACAGCGCGATGGCGAGCGAGGCGCGGCCGGTATAGCCGGTGCCGCCGCCCTGCATCTTTTCATAGCCGCCGCTGATCTTCCACGTGTAGTCAAGTCCGCCCTGAATCAGGCTGACTTCGCCGACCCATGCCGATGGCAGCTGCTGGCCCGAAAGCGTGAAGCTGTCGCCGCCGGTGGTCGCGCCGCGGTTGAAGGTGGCCAGCGTATCGCCCACTTCGCCCGAGATGCGGCTGCGGCGTCCGCCTTCGAATTCGATGGTGAGGGGGCGGTTTTCGTAGTCGCCCGGTGCCGTGCTCCAGCTGGCGACTAGCGTGGTCGTGCCGTTCACCAACTGGCTGGTGCGGCCCGCCACCGTCAGCGCCAGCGGGGCGTTGCCGGTTTCGGTGTAGCCGTTTTCCTTCAGGCGGAAGTATTCGATTGTCGCGCGGGGCTTCAGCTTGAAGTGATCGCCCACTGCGAGGGTGTAGGACAGGCCGCCCGCGCCGGAGATTAGCGTGCCCTTCCACTTGCCGCCCGCGCCATAGCCGAAGGCCTGGCTGTCGACTGTGCCGGTGAACGTGCGCGTCGAGGTGAACGAGGGACGGCCATAGCCAACCCGCGCATAGGCATAGAACGGGCCTGAGGCGAGGCGCCAGAACGCCGCTAGCTCGATATCGCTGACCTTGACCTTCTGCGTGGCGTCGGTCGTCGAATTGCCCGACAAATAGGTAAACGAGCCGCCGAGGTGGCCAAACCCGAACGCCTTCTCGAAGCCGAGCGAAAGGCCAGCGCCGCTGTTGCGGTAGCCTGCGGTGGCACCGGCGACCTTGCTGCCCTTGAAGTAGATCGGCTCAAGCCAGGCGCCCGCACCGCTGATCGTGAACCAGCTGGAATCGTCGTCGATCCGCCGCGCGGCAAGGCGCGTGCCGCGCGCCAGCAGATCGAGCGAGCCGCCTGCGTAATCGGGCAGCATCTGGTTGAACTGGGTTTGCAAGGCGGCGGTATCGGCGGCCTGCAGCAGGCTTGTCTGCAGCAAGGTATCCTTGCCCGCGTTGGCAATGATCGCGTTGTAGGCCTGCGATTGCGGGACGTTGAGGCCGATTTCGCTCGCGGTCTTGCGCGCAATGGTCAGCGTCACGTCGTTGCCCGCCGCGGCAACTGTGCCCTTGAACAGCACGGGCAGGTTGAGCGCCGAACTGGCAACGTTCGCCCCGCCGGTCAGCGTACCGGCGCTGAGCACGGTGTAGGTGCCTTCGGCCTGCGTCAGCGAGGTCACGCGCGCCGAGATTTTGGCGCCGGACGCGAAGTTGGCAGTCTCGGCCACCAGCTTCGAAGAGGTCCCAGTGGCGCCGTCGACAAACACGCCGAGCGTGCCGGTCGCGCCGACGTCGAGCGACTTGACCGTCGTCGTCGTGGCGCCATTGGCCCCGAAGGTGCCGCCATTGACCGTCACGGCCAGCTGCGAGCCGCCCGTGACGGTGCCGCGATAGATCGCATTGCCGGTCAGGGTCAGCGTGCCGACCTGATCGTTGAGGATCATCGTGCCGGTGAAGCGCGAATTGGCCGCCATCGACATCGTGGCCGTGCCCGTGCCGAAATCGATATCGCCGATGTACTTGGCATCATCGGCCAGCTTCACCGTGTCGTTGCCCGCGCCCAGGAACGTCTTGCCGCTGATCCGGCCCGAGCCGACATCGAGCGTGTCGTTGCCGCTGCCGGTGAGGATGTTGCCGGTGATCGTGGTGTAGATCTTGGCGGTATCGGGGTCGTAGCCTTCCGCATCCTTTTCGGTCTGCTGCGCGGCGGCATCGGTGGTGTTGAGATACTGCTTGATCGTCACGCCCGACGTGTTGGCCGAAAGGTCGATCGCGGCGAGCTGGTCCTCGCTCGAACCGGTCACCGAAATGTCGCCGGTGTTATCGATGGCGGTCAGCGTGCCCGAAAGGTCCTTGATCGCCGAGGACGAGCCGATCCCCGGCTGGCTGATCACGGCGCTGATCGTGCCGCTGTTGTAGAGCGTGCCGACGGTCGACCCGGCATTGATCAGGATGCCCACTGCGCCTGAATCGACCGTCGTCGCGGTCACGTTGCCGCTGACGCCGATGCCCTTGGTCAGCGTGACATTGCCGCCCTTGCCGCCGATCACCACGCCTGAGGCATTGGTCGAACTGAACGTGGAATTGGCGGCAACGCTGCCATCGATGCCCAGCGAATAAGTGCCGGTGCTGCTGGCGCCGCTGCCGATGGTGATGTTGTTCGCGCCGCCGATCTGGATCGCCGGGCCATTGCCCACCGATTGGACCGAGCCGGTGGTTTCGGAAGTCGAGCCGCTGGTCGATGCCGTGGTCACGACCACGCCGCCCGTCACGTTGCCGTTGATCTCCACTGCAGCTTTGCCCGTGGTCAGTGCGCTGCGGGGCAGGTTTTGCGTCGCGCCGCTGTCTGCGGTGTAAGAGGCGTTCTGCGAGAGTGCGCCGTTGATCTTGACGAGGCCGCCGACATCGCCGTTCACCACCAGCGCCTGCGCGCCGCTGCCGACCACGCCAATCGTGCCGCCCGCGCTGACATTGCCGGAGACCGCGCCGGTACGCACGCCGACCGCATTGTCGCCCTTGACCTTGATCGTGCCGGTGTTGGTGAGCGAACCGGTGAGCGCGGAGTCCACTGCGATGCCCGCCGAATCCACGCCGTCGACCGTGATCGTGCCAGTGTTGGAAATCGCGCCGGTAAACGTGCCGCCCGGCGCGATGCGGATGCCATAGCGGCCGGTCGCCTGCGCGATCGGGCCTTCGGGAATGCCGTTGTTGTCGGCATCAGGCGGGGTGAAGGTTTCCAGTGCCTGGATCGTCCCGGCGTTCGAGATGTTCGATGTCCGGCCGGCCTGGGCCAGAATGCCGGTCGCGCCGTTGCCAGCGCCCATATCCAGCGTGCCGCCTTCCTGCACGGTGACGTTCGAGGAGGAATCGACGGTGACGGCGGTGCCCGTGTCGAGCTTGATCGAGCCATCCTTCGCCACCGTGACGACGCCTGCGGCAGACGTGAGCAGCGGAACCGTGGTCGCCGTGCTCACCGTGGTATCGGCAAGGGCCGGGCTGGCGCAGGCAAGGATACCGGTGATCATGGCAGCCGGAGCGGCAGTGGCAAGAAGGCGGGCCGCGTGCTTCATGGTGCGGGCGATCGGGGCTGTGCTGTCCATCGGTATCTCATCATCCGGCATTGGGCGGTCCTGCCGTGAAGGCAGGGCGTACCCTTGTGGTATCCTGTCCGGCACGCCGCGTCATCGCGGGCTGCCATTCATCGGTGCAAAAACGCGCCGGATGTTCCCGTTTCGGCAGGTTGTCCGGTGCGATTTGCGCGCGTCTTAACGCGATTCGCCGCCACGCCTTAGCGGAAAATTTCAGCACCATTGCGGGCTGGTAAAGTTTCCGTTCATGTCTGGTGCGTTGCGGCAGATTTGCAGGCTCTGGCCCGCGCCCTCAACAGGGCTGCGGCGGGCGATGCCCGCATGATCATCTGGGCTGCGCCGCTTTGCAGCGCCAAGGGCTGGTCGATGTTTCCCGCACCAACGCGCCGCGCTGCGCTCGATCACCTCAACGAGTTCGTTCCGCGCGCAGGCGCAGCTTATGCCGCGGGCCGCAATACCGATCCCGGGCCGGAGCGGCCTGGCGCTGTCTCGCGCCTTTCGCCCGCTATCCGCTATCGGCTGGTGACCGAGCAGGATGTGGTGGCAGCAGCGCTTGCCCGGCACAGCTTTGCAGCGTGCGGGAAATTTGTGCAGGAAGTCTGCTGGCGCACCTATTGGAAGGGCTGGCTAGAGCTGCGCCCGGCGGTGTGGCAGCGTTTTCTGACAGAGCGCGATGCCGCGCGCGATGCGGCAGGCGGCAGTGCCAATCTGCTCGCTGCGGAAGCTGGCCGCACCGGGATCGATTGCTTCGATGCCTGGGCGCGCGAACTTGCTGAAACCGGCTACCTCCACAATCACGCGCGGATGTGGTTTGCCTCGATCTGGATCTTCACGCTGCGCCTGCCTTGGGCGCTGGGCGCGGATTTCTTCCTGCGCCACCTGATCGATGCCGATCCGGCCAGCAACACCCTGTCGTGGCGCTGGGTGGCCGGGCTGCAAACGGCGGGTAAGACCTATCTGGCACGGGCAGACAATATCGCCCGCTACACCGAAGGCCGCTTTTCGCCCCAAGGGCTGGCCACACAGGCGCAGGCGCTGACCGAACCGCCCGTGGGGCCAGCGGGCCGGCTGGCCGATCTTGCAGCGCTCGATCCGGCAGCGCCCAGCCTGCTGCTGGTGCATTCCGATGATCTCAATCCGGAGTCGCTGTTTCTTGCTGATGCTCCGGTTCGCGGCGTCCTTGCGGCCTGCGATCCGGCGCTGCTCTGGGGCGATGCCGCGCGGCGGTTCGCGGCTGCGGGCACCGCTGATGCGGCTACGCGCGCGGTGGCGCATTTCAGCTGCGGGGCGACCATGGCGGACAGGCTCGATGCTGAAGCGCTGCTTGCGGCGGCTCAGGCGGCAGGCGCGCAGCAAGTGCTTACGCCCGCCGCGCCCGTCGGCCCGGTGGCCGATGCGCTGGCCGCGCTGGCGCCAGTGCTCAAAGCGGAAGGCATCGCACTGCGCCCGGTGCGGCGGCGCTGGGATGCCGGGCTGTGGCCGCACGCGCGGCGCGGCTTCTTTGCCTTCGATGCCGAGATCGAAGGCCATCTGCGCGCGGACGGCCTGTTGTGAAACAAGCCTTGCAGGTCGTGTGGTTCAAGCGCGATCTGCGCACGGCGGATCACTGCCCGCTGGCGCTAGCCGCAGCGGCGGGGCCGGTGCTGCCGCTCTATGTGGCGGAACCCGCGCTCTGTGCCCAGCCGGATGCTTCGGCGCGGCAATGGGCCTTTGCCGCCGAAAGCCTTGCCGAATTGCAGGCGGAGCTAGCGCGGCTTGGCCAGCCGCTGTGCGTGGTGCGCGGCGATGTGGTGGCCGTGCTGCGCACCATCCACCAGCGCCATGGCATCGCCGCGCTGTGGAGCCACGAGGAGACCGGCAACGGCTGGACCTATGCGCGTGACAAGGCGGTGGCCGCATGGGCCCGCGCGGCGGGCGTCCCGTGGCATGAAGTGCCGCAGAACGGGGTGGTCCGCCGCCTCAAGACGCGGGCGGGCTGGGCGCGGGCGTGGGAACAGCGCATGGCCGAGCCGCTGACCGCGCCGCCCGCTGCGCTTCAGCCGTTGGGTGCTGAGTGGCCCACGCGTATTCCTGCCGCTGCCGATCTGGGCCTTGCGCCCGATCCCTGCCCGCAGCGGCAGCAGGGCGGGCGCGCGGCAGGGCTGGCCACGCTGGCCAGCTTCCTGACGCGGCGCGGGCGCGATTTTCGCTGGCAGATGTCGAGCCCCGTCACCGCGTTCGATGCCAGCTCGCGCCTTTCGCCGCACCTCACGTGGGGCACGCTGGGCTTGCGCGAAGTGGCGCAGGCGAGCCGGGCGCGGCAGGCCGGGCTACGCGGGGATGAAAGCGCGGGCGCGCGCAGTTGGCGCGCCTCGATGATCTCGTTCAGCGGGCGCCAGCACTGGCATTGCCACTTCATGCAGAAGCTGGAAGACGACCCCCGCATCGAGTTCGAGAACCTTCATCCCGCCTACAATGGCCTGCGCCCCGATGTGCCCGATGCCGCGCGGCTGGCGGCATGGTGTGAGGGGCGCACCGGCTATCCCTTCGTCGATGCCTGCATGCGGGCGCTGGCGGCGCATGGCTGGATCAATTTCCGGATGCGCGCGATGCTGGTATCGTTCGCCAGCTACCAGCTCTGGCTGCCATGGCGCGCTACCGGGCTGCATCTGGCGCGCCAGTTCGTCGATTACGAGCCGGGCATTCACTGGAGCCAGATCCAGATGCAATCGGGCACCACGGGGATCAACACGATGCGCGTCTACAACCCGGTGAAGCAGGGCCACGATCAGGACCCAGCAGGCGTGTTCGTGCGCCAATGGGTGCCGGAACTGGCAGATGTGCCAACGCCCCTGATCCATGAACCGTGGCGCTGGGAGGGCGCAGTAAGCCTCGCCTATCCGCCGCCCATCGTCGATCACGCCAAGGCTGCGGCCGCTGCGCGCGATGCGCTGCATGCGGTGCGCAAGGGATCGGGGCACCGCACCACCGCCAGCCGGATTGCCGAGAAGCATGGCAGCCGGAAAGCGGGGATGCCGATGACCGGCCAGGGCAAGTCCCGCCGACGTCCCGAGGCTACCACCCAACTGGCGCTCGATCTGTGAGCCGCCTTGTCCTCGTGCTAGGGGATCAGCTCAGCCCTGCGCTCAGTTCGTTGCAGGCGGCAGACAAGGCGCAAGACCGCGTGCTGATGGTCGAAGTCAGCGATGAGGCGACCTATGTGCGCCACCACAAGAAGAAGATCGCCTTCCTGTTCAGCGCCATGCGCCACTTTGCCGAGGAACTGCGCGGCGCTGGCTGGACGGTGGATTATGTGACGCTGGATGCGCCCGGCAATACCGGCAGCTTTACTGGCGAAATCCATCGCGCGGTGGCGGCCCACCGGCCCGCGCGCGTGCTTGTTACCGAAGCAGGCGAATGGCGCGTGGCGCAGATGATCGCGGGCTGGGAAGCAGCGCTCGGCCTGCCGGTCGAAGTGCTCCCCGATACGCGCTTCGTCTGCCCGCTGCCAGTGTTCCGCGCTTGGGCAGAAGGCCGCAAGGCGCTGCGCATGGAGTATTTCTATCGCGACATGCGCCGCCGCACCGGCCTCTTGATGGAGGGCGACAAGCCTGCGGGCGGTGAGTGGAACTATGATGCGGAGAACCGCAAGGCCGCCGCGCCCGATCTGTTCATGCCGCGCCCGCCAGTGTTTGCGCCCGATAGCATCACGGCAGATGTCATGGCGCTGGTGGAAAGCCGGTTCGGCAATCACTTCGGCGATCTGGAGCCGTTCCAGTTCGCCGTCACCCGTGCGGATGCGCAGGCCGCCTTTGCCGCCTTCGTGCAGCGCGCGCTGCCGCGCTTCGGCGATTATCAGGATGCGATGCTGGAGGGCGAGCCGTTCCTCTATCACGCGGTTATCGCGCAGTATCTCAATTGCGGGCTGCTCGATCCGCTGGAGGTCTGCCGCGCGGTGGAGGCGGAATGGCAGGCGGGGCGCGTACCGCTCAATGCGGCGGAAGGCTTCATCCGCCAGATCATCGGCTGGCGCGAATATGTGCGCGGGATCTATTGGCTGACGATGCCCGGCTATGAGCGGCGCAACTTCCTCGGGCACACTCGCCCACTACCGGATTTCTACTGGACGGCTGAGACAGACATGGCCTGTGTGCGCGCCGCCGTCATGCAGACGCGCCAGCATGCCTATGCCCATCATATCCAGCGCCTGATGGTGACGGGCACCTTTGCGCTGCTGGCGGGGATCGATCCGCACGCGCTCCATGAATG
>JBIPOH010000394.1:0-3244 GCA_044379435.1 Novosphingobium sp. | reverse complement strand
ATCACTCACGCGGCATTGCTGGATCAGGCTTTCGCCCATTGTCCAATATTCCCCACTGCTGCCTCCCGTAGGAGTCTGGGCCGTGTCTCAGTCCCAGTGTGGCTGATCATCCTCTCAGACCAGCTAAGGATCGTCGGCTTGGTAGGCCTTTACCCCACCAACTACCTAATCCTACGCGGGCTCATCCTTTGCCGATAAATCTTTGGTCCGAAGACATCATCCGGTATTAGCAGTCATTTCTAACTGTTATTCCGAAGCAAAGGGCAGATTCCCACGCGTTACGCACCCGTGCGCCACTAGACCCGAAGGTCTCGTTCGACTTGCATGTGTTAGGCATGCCGCCAGCGTTCGTTCTGAGCCAGGATCAAACTCTCAAGTTTTGTCAAAATATCACACGGCACGAGTAAACCCGCAAACCGCGCAATACCTAACTTCGGGAGCCGATACCTGCACTTGTCAAACGTATGGTTACGTTAGGACATGTTATGGCATCGACTTGGTTACCGGTTTCCGAGGCCCAAAGACCCTCAGAACCGGGCGCCGTCGCCCACATGTCCCTTCATCTAAACTAACAATGTCAAAGAACCACCAGACAGAAATCAGCGGACAACCAGTGTTCCCCGATTTTCAAACCGAGGGACTTGGCGTCCGAAGATGCTGGCGACCAGTGAAGAAGGAAGCAAAACCGCCGTTCCCTGCTGGAGATCGGCCTAATATGGGCGAGCGACTGAGTCGTCAAATGGTTTTTGCATTCTTTCTGAAATTATTCCCTGCCGCAGGTTCGGCGGACACCGAGACAAGCGCAATCAGGCTACCCCAGCACGTCACAGGCAAGGAGTTCGGCACGATCGATCATTGCCAATCGGCTAGCTGCGGTGGCCCCGGCGCCGCCCTGCATGCGCTGGTGTCTCGATCTCAGATCAGGACGAAATCCGCAGCAGTCAGGGCAAGGTTTGGCGCGAGGGTCGCGAACTGGATTGCGGCTGATGCACCGCTGCCGTCGGTGTCGAACAGGAGCGCGCCGCTTGCGCTGTTGTAGATGATCCGGTGATCCACGGTAGTGGCCCCGGTTCCGATGAAAAAGGCGCTCGCAGCAAGCCCGCTGCCGGTGAGGCCGGTGAAGATCGCTTTGGTCAGCTGGATCGTGTCGTCGGCGACGGAAAAATCGCTGATCGTGTCGATATTGCCCGCACCCAGCGCGGTGCTGAACGCAAAGGTGTCCCGCCCAGTGCCGCCTGCCAGCGTGTCTGCACCGCCGCGCCCGTCGAGCACGTCCACACCGCCAAGCCCGCTCAGGGCGTTGGCACCGTCGTTGCCAACGAGGGTGTTGGCCTGGCTGTTGCCCGTGGCGGCAATCGTACCGACGCCAGTGAGCACGAGCCGGTCGATGAAGATGCCGGCCAGATTGAAGCTGATCGAGCTGATGACCGTGTCGAAGCCCTCGCTTGCATTCTCGACGATCCGGTCGCCGGCATGGTCGATGTGGTAGGTGTCATCGCCCCTTCCGCCGGTCATCGCATCCGCGCCGCCTAGCCCGTTGAGCACATTGGCTGCGTCGTTGCCGATCAGGGTGTTGGCCTGGCTGTTGCCCGTGGCGGAAATCGCACTGGTGCCGGTCAGTTCAAGCCGTTCGATGAAGGTGCCTGCCAGATTGTAGCTGACCGAGCTGTAGACCGTGTCGAAGCCCTCGTTCACACTCTCGTTGGTCCGGTCGCCGATATGGTCGACGTGGTACGTATCGTCCCCAGCGCCCCCGGACATGTTGTCGGCATCGGTGCCGCCGTCGAGGACATCGGCCCCGCCAAGCCCGCTGAGCGTGTCGTTGCCGCCAAGCCCCTGGATAATGTCCGCGCCGTTGGTGCCTGTCAGCGTGTTCGCGAGCGCCGTGCCGGTGAAGGTATCAACCGCGTCTGTCACCGTGACCGCGATGGTCTGTGTATCGGAAAGGACGCCGTCGCTTGCCCGCACGATCACATTATAGACATTGTTGCCCCCGACATCGGTCGGGACTTCGAAGTTCGGCGCGGAAATGAACGAAAGCGCGCCGGTGGTGGCGTTGATCCGGAACCGCAAGGCATCTGCGCCCCCGGCAATCGAGAACGCTCTGGTCGCGCCCACGTCGGCATCGGTCGAGGTGACCGTGGTCACCGCCGTGCTGTTTTCAGCAATGCTGACCGCAGCCGCCGCACCGCCGCTGTTCGAGGTGATCACGGGCGCGTCGAGCACCGCAGTGATATCAAGGCTGGCGGTCGAACTGGCGCTGAGGCTGCTGTCCGAGATGGTGTAGGCGAACGCTGCGGCAGTGTCGTCATTGGCCGCCGGGGTGTAGCTCCAGGTGCCATTGCCGTTGTCCACCAGCGTGCCGTTGCCCGAGGTGAGGGTGAAGGCGGTGATGGTGAGCACCGGGCCATCCGTGTCGGCCGCGCCGGCGAGCAATTCGGCGGCGGTGATGATCCGGACGCCGCTGTCCTCTGCGATCGCGGCGAGCGTCACCGGCGCGGCAGTCGGCGCCTGATTGACCCCGATATCCGCGCGGCCATAAATGACATAAGCCTCACCGGCGTCCACGCCGCCATTGGCGCCATAGGGCGCACCGACGATCAGGTCGGCAAAGCCGTCGCCGTTGATATCGCCCGCCGACGAGACCCGGCGGCCTGCGTGATCCCCCGCGGCATCGCCCTGGATGATGAAGCCGTCGCTCGCCGCAAGCGATGTTAGGTCGATGCTGGTGCGGGTGGCTCCGGCCTTGCCGAAAATGACATAGGCCTCGCCGGCATCGACCCCGCCATTGTTGGCAAGGGACGCACCGACGATCAGGTCGGCAAAGCCGTCGCCATTGATGTCGCCTGCCGACGAAACGCTGCGGCCTGCCCGATCTTGCGCGCCATTGCCCTGGATGATGAAACCGTCGCTCGCCGCAAGGGTTGTGACATCGATGTTGGCGCGGGTGGCTCCGGCCTTGCCGAAGATGACATAGGCCTCGCCGGCATATCTGCCGCCAATGGTGGCATAGGGCGCGCCGACGATCAGGTCGGCAAAGCCATCGCCGTTGATATCGCCCGCAGACGAGGCGCTGTAACCTGCCCGCTCACCCACGGCACCAGCCTGGATGATGAAGCCATCGCTCGCCGCAAGCGAGGTGAGATCGATGTTGCCGCGGGTGGCCCCGGCCTTGCCGAAGATGACATAAGCCTCGCCAGCAGCGGCAGCGCCATTATCACCTTCGGGCGCACCGACGATCAGG
>JBIPOH010000393.1:0-3248 GCA_044379435.1 Novosphingobium sp. | reverse complement strand
AGCCGGCCAATCGCCGCTGCTGCCCGCTCGATATAGACATCGAGCGGCATGTCCTGTGCCGGCTGGCGGAAGTGGTGGTAGGTGATCCCGCCATGCTCGGTCGTATTCGACCGGGCGGACTGGGCGCTGTCGCCCCGGTCCCACGGATAGCCGGGGCGGGTGGCAACGGTCAGCTCGATCCCGGCATCGCTCAGCGCCGCAAGCAGCGCGCCGGTGCGCACCGTATAGCCGCTGACATGATAGGGCAGGGCACTGGCCGCGACATAGAGCATCGCATTCGGCTTCGGCGCATAGGGCGCCTTGCCGACATAGGGCAGGACCGGCTTGATCTCATAGAGATCGGCCAGCGCTTCGATCTGGGCGGCGCGCGTTTCTTCCGATGCGCTGAGCGGCGTCTCGCCCGCCAGTTCGTGCAGCATCCGCGCAGGCTCGACCAGATGGCCGGCATCGTACATCCGGAACGCGAGCCACTTGGCCCGCCAAGGCTGCGGATCGGCTTCTTCGGCCAAGGCGGCAGCGCGCGCGCAGGCCGCCGGATCCTTGCCCTGCAGGGCGCGGGCGAGCGCGGTATAAGCGGCGGCGCGGGTTGGTCCCGGCAGGGCCAGGGCATCGATCATCGCGCAGGCCGCGGCAAAACCATCGGTCCCCAGCCGAGCCAGCAGGTGCGTAAAGTCCTTGCCGCCCAGTTCCAGCACGATCTGCGTGCCGTGCGTACCGTGCGCGCCATGTGCGCGGCGGCGCTGGCTGTGTTCGCGGCGCAAGGCAAGCAGCTGTCCCGGCAGGCCGAAGAAGGCCTGAACAGATTTGAATCCCTTCAGCAGGATCATGCCCAGCTGATAGGCAATGGACTGCTTCAGCGCATTGGCCTGTCGCTCATAGGTGGCAAAGGCGCGCTGTTGCGCGCGTTCGGAGATGATGGCGCGGCGCTTTTCGCGCGCTGCCTCCGCCTCTGCCTCTGCCAGGCGAGTGCCAAGCCGGTTCAGCTCTGCACCCCGCCTGCCCATTTCGCGTTTAACGTCGCGCAGCTGCTGCTTCACATTATCGAACTTGTCGCGCAGCTTGAGCTGATCGAGGTCCTGCCGGGCAATCGCATCGCGCAGCCCTTGCACGCAATCGCGCACTTCCTCCAGCTCGGCTCCCAGCGCGTCTCGGGCGGCTGCGACGTTTTTGAACTTGGCCAGAGTATCAGCCTGTTCGGACGAGAGCCGGGCCACCTTGGCTTCGGCAGATTTCAGCGCAGAGCGCGCCTTGGCGAGGCCGGAGAGCGTTGCGGTCTGCTCGGCGGAAAGCTGCTCCAGCGCCGCTTCAGCCGTGTGCAGAGCCGCTTGCGCATCGGTCAGTTCGGTGAGCGTTCCGGCCTGCTCAGCCGAAAGCCGGTCGATCTTGTCCTCTGCGGCGTCGAGAGCGGTCTGTGCCTCGGTCAGCTGGGCTTGCACGCTGGCCTGCTCAGCCGAAAGCTGGACGATGCTGGTTTCCGCAGTGGTCAGCGCGGCTTGCGCCGCAGTCAATTCGGCGGAAGTTTCTGCCAGCGCGGCGGCGGTCGCTGCCTGCTCTGTCTTCGACCCGGCCAGCTCGGACAGCAGCCGCTGCGTGGTTTCCTCGGCCGTCTTGCACCCGGCCTGCGCCTTGGCAAGATCAAGCATCGATGCGGCCTGCGCGGCGTTAAGCCGTTCCACCATACCGTTGGCGGATAGGAGCGCAGCCCTGATCTCGTTCGCTTCGGCCTGCACGGCCCGAAAGGCAGTGTTGAGCAAGTCCGTTTCGGTCTGCGCCAGCTTGAGCGCAGCCTCCCCCGCAGTTGCCCGTGCAAGAGCCGCCTTCTTGGCGTCTTCAACCTCGCTCTTGTCGCGCAGGGCGACCTTGAGTTCGGCGATCGTGGCTGTGTGCTTTGCGATGTCCTTGGCGCGTGCTTCGACTACCGCGCCGCGCTTCGCCATCAGTTCATAGTGCCGTTCCTGCGCCGCAAGGGCCCCGGCAGAGGTGATGCGCAGCAGTTCGTCCGCCGGGCGTGGCTCTGCCGCGGCCCCTTCCGCCACGAGATTGGCCACCATCCGGATATAGCCATCGATCACTTCGATCTCGGTCACGGCGAAATCGCAGTCTTCGGCCATCCGCACGACATCAGCGGGCAGCAGGCTGACCTTGTGGTCCTCATGCGGGTGCAGCCCGAACGGGGTCGTCAGCACGATCGTGCCGCCGGGCTTCAGAAAGCGCTTCGCAGCGCGCAGGAACCGGTCCGGCGCGGCCTGATGTTCGATCACTTCGCCAAGGATGGCCGTATCGAAACCCCCATCATCGGCAAATTCATAGAGATCGCGGCGATCCCAGGTGAGCCGGGCCGCAACCGCCTCCGTTTCGCGCTCCGCCGCCTCTGCGGCAAAACCAATCGCATCAGGATGCGAATCCAGCCCCGTGACGCGGAACCCTTCGCGCGCGAGCAGAATGGCGGTGATACCCTGGCTGCAGCCGATATCGATGATCCGGTCGCCCTTCACGCGCGAACACATCCAGTGGATGCGCTCACGTGCGACTTGGCTGGCCTGCGCGGTCGCGACCGTCCCGTTGTAGAGTTCGCTGATCCGGTCGGCCGGAACCGGGTGCTCCGCCGCCTCGCGCTCGGAAGGAGATTTGCTCATCGTTTCGGCCTGTCCGCTCGCCTGTCCGCTTGCCTGTCCGCTTGTTCGCCTGTTCGCCCATCTGCCTTATCGGGCCTTGGCCCGTATAACTGGCAAGCTCAGGCCGCGTCGGTCCAGATACCCCGGGTGTCGACAATCACAACGCCGTCACGCCGGGTGGGAACCTTGGTGCGGAACCCGCGGTGATCGACCAGCAGCGCCCAGACATCGGCCTTGGCAATGGCATCATCCGCAGAGACCAGCGTGACGCCAAGCTGCGACAGTCGGCCGGGAAGCGTATCGATATTGGGCTCCACCGTGACCACCTGACCGGGCAGGGCGCGCGCCAGATGCTCGACGATCATCATCGCCGGGCTTTCGCGCATGTCGTCGATGTCCGGCTTGAAGGCGAGCCCGAAGGCCGCAACGCGCACCTCTGCAGGGGCGCAGCCGCGCTGGCGGGCCACTTCCTCGACCGCCGCCTCGACCTTGCCGATCACCCAGTAAGGCTTGCCGTCGTTCACGATCCGCGCCGAATGGATCAGGCGCGCTTCTTCGGGCGTGCGGTTGACGATGAACCACGGATCGACCGCGATGCAATGCCCGCCCACGCCGGGGCCGGGCTGGAGGATG
>JBIPOH010000392.1:0-3253 GCA_044379435.1 Novosphingobium sp. | reverse complement strand
CCCAAAGGCCCTGCTTCAGGCCTTCGCGGTTACCGTTGATCAGCTCATGGTGCGCCCAGGTGAGCGTGGTACCCGAGCAGAGCAGGATCAGCGTGTTGAGCAGCGGCAGATCGAACGGGTCCATCACCGCTTCGATGCCCTTGGGCGGCCAGGTGCCGCCGATCACTTCGACCGTATCGCTGGGGAACAGCGAGAAATCGAAGAAGGCCCAGAACCAGCCGACGAAGAACATCACTTCCGAAGCGATGAACAGGATCATGCCATAGCGCTGGTGCAGCTGCACCACCGGCGTGTGATCGCCCGCATGTGCTTCCTTGATCACGTTGCCCCACCACGAGAACATGGTGAGTGCCACGCCGAACACGCCGAGCCAAAGGGCGATCTTGCCGCCAGCCATGCCGTGCATGGCGAACACGCCGCCGGTGGTCATCGTGAGGGCCGAAAACGCGCCAACAAGCGGCCAGATATCAGGCGGCAGAATGTGGTAGTCGTGGTTCTTGGTGCCGGCCATGATCGTTTCTTACACCCCCGTCAGCTTGGGATTTGGCAAACCGCCCCGTTGAAGAGGGCGATTCAGCTTATTTGACAACGCCTTTATCGAGGCCTTGCGGCTCGGTCCAGTAGCTTTCCTACTTGTTTTTCAACGCAGGCTGCACGCCGCCAACGTTACCGCCACCCGTGCCGTCGGCCGCTTCCATGAAGGTGTAAGACAGCGTGATTTCCGGCACATCGCGTGCATTCGGGTCGTTCAGCATCTCGGGATCGACATAGTAGATCACCGGCATGCGCACTTCCTCGCCCGGCTCCAGCCGCTGCTCGTTGAAACAGAAGCACTGGATCTTGTGGAAATAGGCGCCGGTCTGCTCGGGCGTCACGTTGAAGATGGCGCGGCCTACGATGGGGCGGTTCGACGTGTTCTTCGCAGTGTAGAACGCCATCTTGCGCTCGCCGATGTGGCCGTCCTGCGTGACCTGCTCAGGGCGGAACTGCCACGGCAGGCCCGAGGTTACATTGCCATCGAAGCGGACGGTGATCGGGCGCGCGGTGGCCTTCACCGCTGCAGCCTGCGCTTCGCTCGCGCGCATCGTGGTGCCGCCGAAGCCGGTCGCCTGACAGAACATGCGGTAAAGCGGCACCGAGGCGAAACCGAGGCTGAGCATGGCAAGCGCGCCGAACGTGGCAAGACTGGCAACCTTGCGATTGCGCCGGGCCGCAAGATCAAGCGCTGCCGCCATCAGGAATGCTCCGCCGCTTCTGCCCCTTCGGCTTCCCGCTGGGGCTGATTGGTGGTGATCTTCACGATCGAGATCGAAAAGAACAGGATCACAAGGAAACCGAGGATCAGCCCCAGCACCTTGTTGCGCGCTTTCTGGCGGGCGCGCAGCGCCTCGGTCTCGGCAGCGTTCAGCATGGGGCTATCGGAAAGCTGGGTCATGGTTGCAGGCCAAGGATCGTCGCGTAGTGGTCAACGACCAGCATCGCGAACAGGATGAACAGATAGAAGATCGAATAAGCGAACAGACGCTTCTCCGGCTTCATGCCATCGCCGGGTGTGGCGGTGCGCAGCCCCACCTTGATCGACAGCCACAAGAACATGCCGCTGAGCAGAAACGCGGCAAGGCCATAGACCATACCCGTACCGCCAATGAACCACGGGGTCATCGAAAGCGGCAGCAGCAGCACGGCATAAGCCAGAATCTGCCAGCGCGTGGAGCGTTCACCCGCCACGACCGGCATCATCGGAATGCCTGCCTTGGAGTAATCGATCTGCACAAACAGGGCGAGTGCCCAGAAGTGCGGCGGGGTCCACATGAAGATGATCAGGAACAGCAGCACCGGCATCAGCGTGATGTCGCCGGTCACTGCGATCCAGCCGATCAGCGGCGGAAACGCACCAGCGCCGCCGCCGATGACGATGTTCTGCGGCGTGCGCGGCTTGAGCCACACGGTGTAGAGATAAGAGTAATAGAAGATCGAAAAGGCAAGGATCCCGGCGGCAAGCCAGCTGATCGCAATCCCCATCGTCATGACCGAGAGGCCCGAGAGCGCAAAACCGAAATCGCGGGCCGACGTGCGGTCCATCCGTCCGCCGGGGATCGGCCGCTGCGCGGTGCGCTTCATCACCGCATCGAGATCGGCCTCCCACCACTGGTTGAGCGCGGCCGCACCGCCTGCACCAACCGCGATGCACAGGATCGCGGTGAAGGCGAGCACGGGATGGATGCTCCCCGGCGCAGCGAGCATCCCGCAGACGGCGGTGAAGATGACGAGCCGCATCACGCCGGGCTTGGTCAGCGCGAAGAAATCGCGCCAGTCGGCGGGCATGATCAGGGCCTGAGGGTTCGCGGTGGTCATGATGGGCGGCCTATAGGCCCGCACCGTGCAAAGGGAAAGCGAAACGGCGCAGGGCTTTGGTGTCAAAGCCTGGCTTCTGCAGCGGCAAAGCAAAAGGGCCCCGGATCGCTCCGGAGCCCCTCTGTTTATTCAGACCCCCGGTTCAACGAGGGCATCCCATCAGTGCGAGTGCGCGTCCTCGATCACCGGGAGCGTTTCGAACTGGTGGAACGGCGGCGGGCTCGACAGCGTCCACTCGAGCGTGGTCGCGCCTTCACCCCAGTAGTTGCCGACGGCCTTCTTGCCGGCCACGAGCGAGTAGCCGATGTTGATGAAGAAGATCAGCATCGAGAACGCCATCACCGCGTAGCCGTAGCTGGCGATCGAGTTCCAGTATTCATAGGCCGGTGCATAGTCCGGATAGCGGCGCGGCATGCCCTGCACTCCGAGGAAGTGCATCGGGAAGAAGATCATGTTCACGCCGGCGAAGAAGATCCAGAAGTGCACGTGGCTGAGGAACTCGCTGTGCATGCGGCCGCTCATCTTCGGGAACCAGTAGTAGAAGCCCGCGAAGAGTGACGTGACCGCGCCCAGCGACAGCACGTAGTGGAAGTGCGCCACGACGTAATAGGTGTCCTGGAGGTTGTCGTCGATGCCGCCGTTGGCGAGAACCACGCCGGTCACGCCGCCGAGAGTGAAGAGGAAGATGAAGCCGATTGCCCAGACCATCGGCGACTTGAACTCAAGGCTCCCGCCCCACATCGTCGCGATCCACGAGAAGATCTTAATGCCGGTGGGCACCGCGATGACCATGGTGGCCGCCGTGAAGTACATCTTCGTGTTCACGTCGAGACCGGTGGTGTACATGTGGTGCGCCCACACGATGAAGCCCACCGCGCCAATCGCGATCATGGCGTAG
>JBIPOH010000391.1:0-3261 GCA_044379435.1 Novosphingobium sp. | reverse complement strand
CGGGGGCTTTCGGGACCGGCGATCCTGCAGGTTTCCTCCTACTGGCGGCCGGGGGGCAGCGTGGAGATCGATTTCCTGCCTGATCAGCCGCAGGACTGGCTGCTGGCGGCGAAGCGCGAGCGGCCGCGGGCTGCTCTGGCGCGGGTTCTGGGCGGTGCGTTGCCCGAGCGCCTTGCGGGGCAGCTGGCCGAACATGTCGGGCTGGCGGGCGAGCTTGGCCAGACGCAGGACAAGACCCTGCGCGCGGCAGAGGCACGGCTGCATCGCTGGAGCTTCACGCCCAGCGGCAGCGAAGGCTTTGCCAAGGCCGAAGTGACGGCGGGCGGGATCAGCACGGCAGGGTTATCCTCGCGCACGATGGGCGCAAACGCCGTGTCGGGGCTCTATGCCATCGGGGAAGCGGTTGACGTGACGGGCTGGCTGGGCGGCTACAACTTCCAGTGGGCCTGGGCGAGCGCCCATGCGGCAGCCATGGCCCTCAGCGATTTTTCATGAGCACCCGTTTTTCATGACGGTTCTGGCAGTCTAGCGGGTTATGCTGATGTCGTGACGATTCCGTTCGAAGTACGGCCGGGATGGTGGGGAGCGCGAGATGGCCCTGTTCAACGAGAGTGCACCCGCCGCAGGGTTTGACCTGACCGGCAATCCCTTCATCGATTCGCTCTATTCGCCCGAGGATTACTTCCGCACCAAGTGGGCGACGGTCTCGGGCGGCAGGACGCAAGTCAGCTACAGCTTTCCGTTTCTGAATGGCGTCGCCTCGCGGTTTGCCGATAGCTATGGCCCGGAGCCGAGCGCGACCCAGCATTTCGGTGTGACCAATGCGCAGATTGCAGGCATCGATCTGGCCTTCCAGCGCTGGGCCGATGTGGCCAACATCAAGTTCACCAAATTGGCTGAAACGGCTGCCGGTGTGGTCGGCGATATCCGCATCGCGTTCTCGTCGGAAGTGTCGAGCGACTTCTGGGGCTATGCCAACATCTTCAGCGATGGCCGCGATCCCTCGCACGGCGATATCTGGATCGAGCCTTCGATCAAGGACGGCACGTTTCAGCCCTTCACGTACGATTTCACCGCGATCATGCACGAGATCGGCCATGCGCTGGGCCTCGATCATCCCTTCGAGGGCAACATCATGCCCGAAGGCTTTGACGACGCGCGCTACACGATCATGTCGTATACCTCGCCCAAGGGGGATTTCTTCTTCAAACCGGGGCAAAGCGAGGCGCAATACATCATCGTGACACCAGGCGTTTACGACATTGCCGCGGTGCAGAAGATCTACGGCGCCAACATGTCGCACAACACCGGCAACACGGTCTATGCCTTCACGCCGGACCAGCCAGTCTACCAGACGATCTGGGATGCCAGCGGCAACGATACGCTCGATCTCAGCGCGTTCAAGCTGGGCTGCACGATCACGCTGGTGGCGGGCAAATACTCGGCGCTGGCCTATCCCACGACAACGCTCGACGCCAATATCGGCATCGCGTTCAATTGCGTGATCGAGAATGCGATAGGCGGCGCGGGCAATGATATCATCGGCGGCAATGCCGCGGGCAACCGGCTCAAGGGCAATGCCGGCGATGATCTGATCAACGGCGCGGCGGGCAATGACCTGTTTTATGGCGGGGCCGGCAACGACACGCAAAACGGCGGCAGCGGCGACGATACCTTCTTTGGCGGCACCGATGCGGGGAACGACACCTTCAGCGGCAGCACCGGCATGGATACGATCAGCTATGCCGGAGCCAAGGCCGGAGTTACGGTGAGCCTCGCCAAGGGAACTGCGCTCGGCACGGCGGCGGGCGATGCGGCGGTGATCGGTCAGGACCGGTTCTCCGGCATCGAGGTGGTGGTCGGCAGTGCGTTTGCCGATCGGCTCAGCGGCAGCACGCGCGCAGACGTGCTGATCGGCGGGGGCGGCAACGACCGGATCGCTGGTGGCAGCGGCATCGATACGGCGAGCTATGCCGATGCCGGGGCCGGGGTGAAGGTCAACCTCGGGCTCAGCGGAGCGCAAGACACGCTCTCCGCCGGGATCGACACGCTGAGCGGGATCGAGAACCTCACAGGTTCGGCCTTTGCCGACCGGTTGGTCGGTAGCACGGGGGCCAACAGGATCGACGGCGGCGGCGGCGCAGACGTGATGTCGGGCGGGCTGGGCGACGACACCTATCTGGTCGACAACGCCAGCGATGCCGCGCGCGAAAGCGCGGGCGGCGGCGTGGATACGGTGATCGCCACGCTGACCTGGACGCTTGGCGCCAACCTAGAGAACCTTACCCTGGCGGGAACCCGGGCCATCAACGCAAACGGCAACAGCCTTGCGAACACCCTTATCGGCAACGATGCACCCAATGTGCTGGCGGGCAATGGCGGCAACGACTGGCTATCGGGCGAAGGCGGTGCGGATGCGCTTGTCGGCAATGCGGGGGCTGACACGTTCCATTTTACGAGCGGCGATTTCGGCGGCCTGACGCCGACGACTTGCGACACGATCATGGATTTCACGCGCGCAGACGGCGACCGCATCGATCTTTCCGCCATCGATGCCAGATCAGGCAGCGGCACGAGCAATGATGCGTTTACGTTCATTGGCACGCAGGCATTCGGCAAAGTGGCAGGCCAACTGCGCGCGACGCAGGACAACGGCATCACGCTGGTGGCAGGGGACACGAATGGCGACGGCAACGCCGATTTCCTCATCCGCCTTGAAGGCGCTCCCGCGCTGGTGGCAGGCGATTTCATGCTGTGAGAAGGGCCTGCCGATCGGACGGGCTTAGCTGGCGGGCCATTGGCGGACAGGGTGTTATAAGGATTTCGGCTATAAGTGACGGATTATAAGGGAAAAAAGTAAGAAATATCTCTGACCCCACACTTTGTCCCACGGGCTTGAGGCGCTTGAATTTGAAATCAAGAAACGCAATGGTTTCGCAGTTTTCTGTGATCGAGCGGCTGAGGGCGCGTCGGTAGAAATGATGTGACGTTGAGTTCGTTTGATCCACATTATCCCGATACGATGACCCGGCCGGTTTTGGGCTTTCAGGTCAGCGCCGACGAGTCCATGTCCGACGAGTCCAGATCCGACCGGTCGCATAGCCATGCGAAGGCGCAGCTGCTCTATACGTTGTCCGGCTTAGTGGAGATTGTGTCCGGGACCGGCAATCTGGTCATCCCGCCGGGGGCAGAGAAAACGCCGAAGCCGATGGAGAGGACGCATGCGATGCTTGTCCGGCTCAGACTTGATCCGACATTTAG